>CBFGOM010000103.1:0-23092 GCA_965650385.1 uncultured Oscillatoriaceae bacterium | reverse complement strand
ATTCAGTACAGAATCCACTAAAATAGTTCCCCCATGTTTTTGGATAATTGAATAACTAATTGACAACCCCAAACCCGTACCTTTGCCAATAGGTTTAGTGGTAAAAAATGGATTAAAAATTTGATTAATTAAAGACTTTTCAAGTCCTTTACCATTATCACTAATTGAAATATTAATTAATTCATTATCAGTCAAATAGGTTTCAATTTTTAGTATTCCTGCTTCAGGAATTAAACCGTTTTCTCTTTGAGAATTATAGCGTTCTTCTATAGCATCGATTGCATTGGAAAGGACATTCATAAAAACTTGATTAATTTGCCCTGCATAACATTCAACATGAGGTAATTCTCGATAGTCTTTGATTAGGTTTATCGGAGGATAAAACTCATGATTTGACTTGAGCCGATGAGCTAATAACATCACCGTATTATCCAGACCTTCATGAAGGTTAACATCTTTAATTGGAGATTCATCCATGCGAGCAAAGTTTCTTAAACTCAGCACAATCGTCCGTATTCGCTCGGTTCCAATTTTAATAGAACTGAGCATTTTAGGTAAATCTTCAACAATAAAATCCAACTCTATCTCTTCCGATAATTCAGCAATTTCTGACCTAGGGGGAGAATAAAATTGCTGATACAGTTGGAGTATTTGGATTAAATCTTGCGTATAGGTATCCAGATGAGTAACATTACCATGAATAAAATTAACGGGATTATTAATTTCATGAGCAATCCCCGCTACGAGTTGACCGAGGCTAGACATTTTTTCAGATTGGACAATTTGTTCTTGGGTCCGCTGCAATTCATCCAAGGTATTTTTGAGGTCCTGGGTCCGTTCTTCCACTCGGTTTTCTAAGTCTAAATTGGTTTGTTGTAAGACTAAAAAAGAATTTTTTAACTGTTCTGCCATTGCATTAAACGATCGCGATAAAGCCTGGACTTCAAAAATGGGGCTGGTTTCAACACTTTGCTCTAAATTACCTTCGGCCATCGCTTGACTTGCCCGATTTAATTTTTGCAGGGGATAGGCAATCCATCTACTTGTGAAAATACCCAGAGCGATCGCCACAAAAACTGCACCCACGCATAGCAAGGCAGTCGTCCGATTATTGGCATTAATTTTACCCATAAATTCTGCTTCTGGGATACTAATTACTACCACCCAATCTAAACCATTTTCTTCAGTCCAAGGGGTTAAATAAACGAGGTATTTTTCCTGCTGAATAGTCAACTCTATCCGAGTGGTGTTTTTAAAAGACTTAAATCCATCTGGATAAGAGGCTTGGATTCGTTTAGAAATATTTTGAACAACAGGATTAGACACCTCGTTCGCTGCAATCCGTTTGGTGAATCCTTCCACTTGTTTATAAGGTTTAGTTCCATCAGAGATGGCAATTAATAATCCATTGCGTTCAACTATAAAAATAGATCCACTTTGACTTGGATTAGACTCCGCCAAAAAATCACTGAGTTTGAGTAAATGAATATCAGCCCCAGTCATCCCCAGCAGGGTTTGATTTGAATCATAAATTGGTCGTCCGGCAGAAAGACTGATAAAAGGGCTAATGGGATTATCCCAAATATAAATTTGCGACCAAATGGGTACACCCGCCTTTAATGGATCTAAATACCAGGATTGCTTCAATAAATCATAATCCGAGATATTAATTAGCTCAGTTCGATTCCCTTGTGCGTCTGTTGCATAAGTACGGTTATTATTAGTGATTTGAGCGGTCCAGTCATCAATAACTGTTGTTTTTCCATCATACCGAGCTGCACCTCCCCCTTCTCCTGTGGTTAACCCATAGCCGATATAAGTTAAATCATAAGCTTGCATCTGTTTCCAAAAATACTGACCTACTTTCTCTTTTTGGGTCAGATCTAATAACCCCATCTGAATGGCATCAGCATTAATTTGGGTGATTTTATGAGGAACAGAGAGATAACTATCTAAGTTCTGATTAACGATGGTTGCTGTTTTATTAAATAATCGGTCAGCAAGTTCGTTTACAGCTTTTTGACTATTTTTCAAAGAAAGGTATCCCACTAAACCAACTGCTGCCGCAATTTGCACCACAAACGGCACAATTAAGATAACCTGTAACGGAATCGATTTGGGGGGTTTAAAAAATAAATCACTCATGGCTTAAAATTTTAACGAGGGTGGTTGATTGATATTTTGCGACTCCCTCATCTTTTTGCGCTCTATCCTATTGCTGTTCAATGCAATAGGGTAGAACGTCAGATGTAAACGTTAACTGATAAGCACAATAAGTTAGTGGTGTGATAGGGGTAAAACTCCAGGAGTTTTCAAAGCAAGGGACATCAAAAACTTGGAATTAGAACGCTAATATATTACCACCTTCTTTGACATACCTTGCTTTATTCCTTCATTATTTAGCCGCCTGTCATGCTAAAAAATTAGGGTTGCACTTGTAATTTAATCCGGAGGGTTCCGGAGAGAGATTGGGGGGGTTGCCAACCCTGTAAGGTTTGACGAATCAAATTGATCGCCTCTTGATCTGTTAGTGTGGAAGCGCGATCGTCTAACATCACACGCACGACTTGACCCTGACGAACTACAATTTCCCAAACCACTTCCCCCGTGATTCCCTCAGAAAGAGTCACAGATTGGAGTAAGTTTTCTAAATCTGCGATCGCCTCCGCATCTAATTGATCCGCATCCATCACTTGAATGCGATCGCTACCGGGACTGACGGACTCCATTGGAGATGTCTCCTCTAAACGCAGGGATTGGACTCCACCGGGACTGCGATGACTACCCGCAGACGCTGGACTCGGTACACCAGGAGGTGGGGGATATGCGCCAGCAGTCCGAGGCGCCATTACCGCATCGGCTTCACTTTCTACCCCAAAAATCCCCTCATAGCTGACTCCCTCGAGTAATTCTACGGGGACTTCCACCCGACGACTGGTGCCATCAGGATCTACTCGCACTTCTTCGCTGACGGCGACAAAAGCAGTGTAGGTAGAGAGCAAGCGATAGGCGAGGGCGATGTTAGTAACTTCCGTTACTCCGGATGTGGTTTCTCCGTCATACATTTGACTCATTAAATCTTTAATGCGATGGCGACCCCACAATTGCGCGATCGCCGGGTTGCTATCTTCCTCAAATGCCATACGAAAGAGTTCTTCATAACGATCGCCATTGGCAGTCATTCCCTTAACTCGTAACTGTCCCCGAGCGCGATCGCGTTTTCGTCCGAACAACACTAAGGGTTGTTCTGCAAACAAATCGGGCGGTAACCCGGGATAAACTTCTGCCGGTTCTCCCCCTCCTTCCCAAGTCACTTCAATATTCGTTAAAACGGGATTATTAATCTGTCGGAAAAAGCGTTCTGCCACCTCTTCTGTCGGTTCATCCTGGCGAATTACTTGGGAGGTTCCGCGTCCTACTTCGGCAAGGCGATCAAGGACAAATCGATTGACTGAACTTCCCACTCCAAAACTATATAACCGATTGCCTGGTTTTAACTTTTGTTGGACCTCAGCAATGATTTCCATGTCATTCCCAATATAGCCATCCGTTAATAAGACAATACTCCGTAATCGACCATTTTCTGCGGGAGGATAGTTGATAACAGTTTGAATCCCATTTAATAACTCTGTCCCCCCATTAGCCTGCAACTGATTGATATAATCGATTGCCTTATTCCGATTGGCCGGGGTATTGGCTAAGGATCGAGGAGAAAGTGCCGTGGCGGTATTGGCAAAGTCAATAATAGTAAAGGTGTCATTGGGATTGAGGCCATTGATAAAGCGGCGCATCAATTCTTGGGATTTCATCAGGGGGTCACCGGATTGAGACCCGCTGGTATCCATTAAAAAGATGACATCTTTGGGGACGATTTCATTGCGGTTGTAATCTAAGGCGGGAATGAGGTAAATGGCAAAATGTCCGCCGCGATCGTCGGCGTGGGTGAGGACGGTTGCTTTAGTGCGATCGCCTGAAACTTGATAGCGCAAAATTAAATCTTTGTTGGGGATAGAATCGGATTTTGCTAAATCAATCCGGACCATTTCTCCCGATTGAGAGGTGACTATTTTATGAGATGGTGACTGGATATTAGAAATAGGAACTCCGGCATTAATCTCTACCGCTACACTAATATCATGACCGGACCGCGTGCCAGGACGAAGGACGGGAGGGGTAATCCGCGAAGCATCAGGCACTTGATTGGTGTTGGGGGTTTCCGGGGTGGTTGGGGTTCCCGGAATATAGCGAGGACCAACGACCATTGGGAATACAAATTCATAATTTCCCCCTTCAAAAGGGAGACTGTCACTGTAACGGATGGTGACCTCAATTTGTTCACCGGGTTTGATATTAGCGAGGGATTGGGTGAAGATATTATCCCGTTCTTGTTCTAATAATCCTGCGGTTCGCCCTTGTTCTCTGGCTTCTTCATAAATGCGTTGAGCTTCTTCTCGTTCTTTGATATTTCCTTTAATGATGCGATCGCCAATTTTAATTTCCATCTCATAAACCGCTGCCTCATCAGGAAGCGGGAAGACATAAATGGCTTCTAAGGGTTCATTAAAGGGATTTTGAAACCGTTGAGTTACTGCAACTTGGGACACATTCCCATCAATCCGGGCTTTCACATCCGTATGGGTGAGGGTAAAGGCTTGTTTTTCTCCGTCCGGGGATAAAACATATAAACCGCCTACGTCTTGGGAGTCCGAGGGGGTCTGGATAGGATTGCCTTGAGAGAGGGTTGAACTGGGGAGCGATCGCGAATTTTGGGCTAAGGTTAAATGGGCCATAGTTCCCACTACCGTAGCCAAGATTAAACAGGCCGGAAAAATATAAAGTAATTTCATAGGAACCTCTTTTGAAAAGAGTTGAAAAATGTGACGACTTCTAGGATCGCACAGACTTGAAGAAATGCGCAGAGGGTTACACTTTTTGTAACAAATTTCCTAGGGTTAGGGGATGCTGACTCAAATCATGACTACCCAGGGGAAAAATTAGTCAGTTTTACCTAGGTTGTTAGGCGCAGTTCAGTCATCTTTTTAGTGGTCAGGATAGCCTCAAAGATTTATTAAAAGTTTAATTTTAAGGAGTGAGGTTCCGCGCCTTCAATCAATCCAATCCAAATCAACCTGATAAATTCACAAAAAAATTAGACCAATTTAATAAAAACCCTCATGACTTTAGAGATTTTTATCAAAATTATCGAACTTTTAAAGGGTAAACATCACATCCTGAATGGAACAGAGGATTCAACACCCTTGACAGGTAGGAGTTTTCCCCTCGTCAATCCCGGCTCGAAAGAAGAGCGCAATATGTTAAACTAGGCGGGTCTGAACCTGGACCAATCCCTTGCAGGGACACAACTACAACTGATTTCCTAGTCACATTCGAGAGTAACCATAAATTCATGTTTGACGCGCTTGCTGAACGGTTAGAAGGAGCCTGGAAGAAACTTCGAGGGCAGGACAAAATTTCCGAATCCAATATTCAAGAAGCCCTGCGGGACGTTCGGCGCGCCCTTTTAGAAGCCGATGTCAATCTTCAGGTCGTCAAAGCATTTATTGCCGATGTTGAAGAGAAAGCGCTAGGTGCGGAAGTAATTTCTGGGGTGCGACCGGACCAACAGTTCATCAAGATTGTTTACGATGAACTGGTGGAAGTCATGGGGGAAAGTAACGTTCCCCTGGCGCAAGCAGAGACTGCCCCAACGGTTGTGTTGATGGCCGGATTGCAAGGGACAGGTAAAACCACTGCTACGGCTAAACTGGCGTTACACCTGCGCAAGCAAAATCGCTCCACCCTGTTGGTGGCAACGGATATTTATCGACCAGCGGCGATCGACCAATTGTTGACCCTGGGGAAACAGATTGATGTGCCGGTGTTTGAACTGGGGACTGATGCGGACCCGGTGGAAATTGCGCGGCAGGGGATTCAGCACGCCGTGGCGATCGGGGTGGATACGGTAATTGTGGATACTGCCGGTCGTCTGCAAATTGATGCAGATATGATGGCGGAGTTGGCCCAAATCAAAGAGACGATCCAACCTCATGAAACTCTGTTAGTCGTCGATGCCATGACGGGTCAGGAGGCGGCGAATCTGACCCGGACATTTAATGATGAAATTGGCATCACTGGGGCAATTCTAACCAAATTGGATGGGGATACACGCGGGGGTGCGGCCCTCTCGGTCCGCCAACTGTCTGGACAACCGATTAAATTTGTAGGGGTCGGGGAAAAGGTAGAGGCCCTACAGCCTTTTTATCCCGATCGCATGGCATCTCGGATTCTTGGCATGGGTGACGTCCTCACCCTGGTTGAACGGGCGGCAGAGCAAGTGGACCTTGCCGATGCCGAGAAGATGCAGCAAAAGATTTTGCAGGCGCAATTTGACTTCAACGACTTCCTCAAGCAGATGCGCTTGATGAAGAATATGGGGTCGTTGGGGGGATTGCTGAAAATGATTCCGGGCATCGGGAAAATCTCTGATGAGCAGTTGTCTAAGGGAGAGTCTCAGCTTAAAAGTGCTGAGGCGATGATTAATTCCATGACGGCCCAGGAACGGCAGAATCCTGATTTGTTGGCGGGTTCTCCCTCCAGGCGCAAACGGGTGGCGCGGGGTTCCGGTCATGATGATGCCGCAGTGACTAAGCTGGTGGGGGATTTCTCCCGAATGCGAACGATGATGCAGCGCATGGGTCAAGGGGACTTGACCGGAATGCCTGGAATGGGAGGAATGTTCGGACCCGGAGGGGGACAACCGGGACGAGGTGGCTATCCTGGGGGTCCGGGCAAGAAGAAAAAGAAGGCCAAGAAGAAAAAAGGGTTTGGGGAGTTGTAACTGGCCTGTTCTAGGGGTCTCGGGGACTCTAAAACATCATATCTGAAAGAAGAGATCCCCCCAACCCCCCTTAAAAAGGGGGGCTTTGGAAGATTCATCTAACTCTCAGTAATAATCCCAATAGGCTTTGGTAATCTGTCTGGCGGTAATTGGGGGGGCAAGTGACAGAGATTTTTTTAAGAACTCTGGTTGTCTTGCCGCTGTTGTATTGATGCCCTAGAAGATGCTATAATGAATGACTTTGCAGCGGAAATTTGTAGATGGAACGCTGTAGGTGCTTACCCCCAGAACCAGGTAAGCTGTAATTTGATGACCTAGAATGGTTACGAAAAAGAAGTAGGAGCAAGATGATCAAAATTCGATTGAAGAGATTCGGCAAGAAAAAAGAAGTCAGCTATCGGATTGTGGCGATGCAGAGCACGACTCGCCGGGATGGACGTCCGTTGGAAGAATTGGGATTTTACAATCCAAGAAATGATGAAACTCGTCTGAATGTCCCCGCGCTTGTAAAGCGACTGCAACAGGGCGCTCAACCCACCGAGACGGTGCGTCACATTCTTGAGAAAGCTAATGTCTTTGAACAGGTCAATGCCAGAACCCCTTCCTAATTCCATCAATGAACCACTGACTCCCCAAGAACCATCTCAGGGTGCAAAAAAAATGCCCAGACCGGATTACGGTGAGTTAGTACGTTTTCTGGTGGGACCGTTGTTAGAAACGCCGGAATCATTACGAGTAGATTGCGAGTTATTGACCGGCGTACCTAAAGTCTGGATTCGCATGGCGTTTGAGGATCCAGAAAAAGGGCGCGTGTTTGGCCGTGGTGGACGTAATATGCACGCGGTGCGAACCATATTAGAAGCAGCGGCGAAGGATGCGGGGGAGTCGATTTATTTAGATATCTATGGGGGATGGCCGAGCGATCGCGCTGCGTCATCCGATGGACCTGGGTCTAAACCAACGACGAGTCCTGCGGTAAAAAATGGTCCGGTTCGTCCTGCACCAAAACTCGCCGATCGCTCCTAGGAGATGCGATCGCCCAGCCTCTTTGGGGAAAATTTACCCCAAGTTTCTGGAGTCTGGAGTGGGGCGATCGCCGTCTTGTTCCAGCCCCGCTTCGTCAACAGCTATCCCTTGAACAAACAAAGATATTATTGCCGGAGTCCTCTTTTAAGACGCCTGTTTGCAGCTCAATTTGCAAAAAAGGCGTCTTTTTGCATTTTTTAAACCTTTACCTGTAATGGATAGGGCATGGAAGAAAACACAACGATTGAACTCCCCTCCCAAGAAAGCGCTTTAGCCCTCAGTGGCGATCGCGAGGAAAACCTCAAACTCCTCTCCAAACAAACCGGGGCCCGAGTCGTCCTGCGTGGACAAGATTTATTTATCCAAGGCACCCCCAACCAAATTGAACTCTGCACTCGCTTAGTGCGATCGCTCTCGGACCTTTGGATTCACGGCAAACCCATCACCGGCGTTGATATCCTCACCGCCCGTCACGCCTTGGATACCCAACGCCAAGACGAACTCAGCGAAATGCGCCAAGACATCCTCGCCAAAAACCGCCGAGGGGAAGAAATCCGCGCTAAAACCTTTCGCCAACGTTCCTACATCAAAGCCATCCGCAGCCATGATCTGACCTTTTGCATTGGTCCCGCAGGCACTGGCAAAACCTTTCTCGCCACCATCCTCGCCGCCCAATCTCTCCTCGCCAATGAATACGAACGCCTAATCTTAACCCGTCCTGCCGTAGAAGCTGGGGAAAAACTCGGCTTCCTTCCCGGGGACTTGCAACAGAAAATTAATCCTTATTTGCGCCCCCTCTACGATGCCCTCTATGAAGTCATCGAACCCGAAAAAATCGCCAATCTCATGGAACGCGGCATCATTGAAGTCGCCCCCCTTGCCTATATGCGGGGACGTACTCTCAATCGCTCTTTCGTCATCCTCGATGAAGCGCAAAACACCACCCCCGCCCAAATGAAAATGGTCCTCACCCGCCTCGGGTTTAAATCCCGCATGGTAGTCACTGGAGACATTACCCAAACCGATTTACCCTTTCATCAGCAGTCTGGCTTAAATGTTGCCCAAAAAATCCTGCAAAATGTAGAAGGTATTGCTTTTTGCACTCTTTCTCAAGCTGATGTCGTCCGCAATCCTCTCGTTCAGCGTATCGTCGCCGCCTATGAAAGCCATGATAAATAGGGTCATCACCCTCTGTCTGATGGTACTCATTGTGCTGTTTACCTCGGGGAATGCTCTAGCGGGACCCCTGGCGGACCGTTTGCAAGCCTTTCCTGATTGGCAGAGTAAACCTGCTGTCTCTGTGGCAGAGGGAGATTTGATTTACCCGGACTGGATCAAAGGCACTTGGGAGGTCACCAGTACCCTAATCGAACAGATTGCACCCCTGGCGCCGAGTCTTGTCACACCGGGATTTGAGAAGAATCAAGCTTATTTAAATCAGCCGGTACAATTTCAGGTGCGGTTTGTGGAGGGGTCAAAACTATATCGGCAAGGATGGCAGGGAATTCCGATTCCGATCGCGCAGAATCCGCGGATAGTTGCCGATCGCGCCTTTAATGGCTTAAAGATTGCTCAAGCCTATTTAGGTAGTGGAGCGGTAGAATCGGTGAAGGTTGATCCCAGGGATCCGAACCGGCAGATTACGGTTTTAAAAGGCGATCGGCAACTGGTATCCGTGGTAACCGGCAGAGGCAGTGAAATTCCTGCACCGGATCAGTTTATCGCTACAGAAATTACCCAGCAGATTTTTCGCCGTCAACCGCAGATTTATCTCAATGAAGTGGAAACCACCACCCACTATCAACGGGTGAAAGATTCCCCGGAAAAAATTACCGCCAATCAAATCACGGCGATTTATTTGTCACCCCAGGATCCGGATTACTTTGCTGCCGGAGGCAAGGCGATCGCCCTTTATCGCTATCAATTAGAATTATCCCCAGTTGCCACCCCAAACCAATAGCGGATACCCACAGAACCCGTGGCAAAAACCCGAACCTCTCTAAGGATATCGGTTTTAGCGACGGCGATCGAGTAAAGTAAGATTAACCCTCAATATTAACGCCGAAAATTGTCTCGATCGCATTATTGGTTACTGCTGCCTTACCTGCGTCCCCACTCGAACACCATCATCCGGGCGCTGATTTGTACGTTGATTTTCACCGGGTTTTGGCCGCTACAAGCCTGGTTAGCCGGTCGGATTGCTAATTTTATCGGGGCGGGGGATGTGGTGGCGATCGCCCGATTAGCCGGGATTGGTGCACTGATTTTCCTAGGTCAAGGAATCGTGCAATATGGTCAAGATTCCCTCATGGCTTCCGCTGCCCTTTCAATCGCCCTCGACCTTCGCAAATCTATTTATAGCCACCTCCACAAGCTCAATCTTGGCTTTTTTGAAACCGCCAAAACCGGCGATCTTTCCTATCGTCTCACGGAAGATATTGACCGAATTGGGGAAGTCGTGAATAAATTTTTCCATCAATTTGTGCCCTGCGTTTTGCAACTGGTGGTGGTGGTGGGTTACATGATTTATTTGAATTGGCAACTCACCTTCGCCACTCTGCTCATTGCTCCTTTTATGGCAGTTATTATCAGTTGGTTTGGCAATAAATTATTAATTGTTTCTCGGCGCAGTCAAACCCAAATTTCTAATCTATCCGCGTTAATTTCTGAGGTTTTTAGTGGGATTCGCTTAGTTCAAGCTTTTGCAGCGGAAGATTATGAAATTGAGCGATTTTCTAAAGAAGCTGCACATAAACGCCGGATGAAGTATCGCGCTGAACAATTAAAAGCAATTCAGTTTCCTGTGGTGGGATTTTTAGAAGCCTTAAGTGTGTTATTGCTATTTTTCTTGGGAGGATGGCAAATTTCCCAAGGGAATCTCACGGGGAGTGAATTTGTGAGTTATGTAGCAGCAGTCGCATTGGTGATTAATCCGATTGCTTTGACGACGAGTAATTATAATGAATTTAAACAGGCCGAGGCATCAGTAGACCGAATTTTTGAATTGTTTGCGGTGGAAGCAACGGTGGTGGAAAAACCTGGTGCAGTCGCCTTACCAGCAGTGACAGGAAAAGTAGAATATCGCAATGTTTCCTTTGCCTACGCGACTCAACCGCTTCTCAACCCTAAAAACCAAGAAGAAGTGCCGGTATTGCAGGGATTAAGTTTATTCGCATCACCGGGAGAGGCGATCGCGCTCGTGGGTGCTTCGGGGGCGGGAAAAACCACATTAGTTAATCTTTTGCCTCGGTTTTATGATGTGAAATCGGGACAAATTCTGATTGATGAAATAGATATTCGCGATGTTACCATTCCCAGCTTACGCCGTCAAATTGGCATCGTTCCCCAGGAAACCATTCTATTTACGGGAAGTATTGCTCAAAATATTGCTTTTGGACAACTAGATTATCGTCTTGAAGAGATTGAAACCGCTGCAAAAATTGCCAATGCTCATGAGTTTATTACCAAACTTCCTGATGGATATTACAGTTGGGTAGGAGAGAGAGGGGTTAATTTATCTGGGGGTCAACGTCAACGAATTGCGATCGCCCGTGCGGTACTTCTTAATCCTCGAATCCTCATCCTAGATGAAGCAACTTCGGCGTTAGATTCAGAATCAGAAGCATTAGTCCAAGAAGCATTAGAACGGTTAATGCAAAATCGCACGGTTTTTATTATTGCCCATCGTCTCGGCACCGTGCGTCGCGCCGATCGCATTTTAGTTATGGAAAAGGGGAAAATTTTAGAATCGGGCACTCATCAGGAACTGTTGGCACAAGAAGGACAATATGCCAAATTTTATGCCCAACAGTTTGAGCAAGAATAGCTCAAAACCCGCGAAGATTTGAAGCCATCGGGGGTTTTTCCGTTCAAAGACTTTGAACATATTTCAACAAATCCGCCATATCTTGAGGATTCGGTTGAAATTGAGGCATCGGCGGCGTTTTGCCCCCCGTCACCTGATTAATGATACCGACAGGGGATTTCCGTTGAGAAACCCCGGTAAGGCTGGGCCCTACCTGCCTTCCATTCTGGATGCCATGACAACCCGCACAGTTCATTTGGAAAATGGCATGACCCCGAAGCGAGTCACCATCCAGGGTTAGGACGGTTTTCACATACGGATCCGAGACTTGTAATTGTAGGGCGAGAATAATCCCGAGGATAATACCCACCAGAATAAAGCCAATGACTGTGCTTCGCGCACCAAAGGCGATCGCCCCACTTGTGACGGGACAAGGTTCTACTGCTTCAGGTTTGGCGAGATCGTTAGTCAAGGGTAAGGGGGTTTTCAAGGGATGTACAAATATTGTATTATTTTCTAACATATCTTAAAAGTTGGCATGAGAATGGGGATGGATTGGCAATTTCTGGGGACCCCTGGGCGACTGACATAGATAGCAGGATGAGGAACTCTGCTCATCTGTAAACCCGGACAAGCTTTTTTAAGCAGACTGTCTGTAGATGAGAGAATTGCAAGAAACCTTTACATATTAAAATATAACCCTAGTTGCAAAGGAGATTCATAGACGTGGTTGAACCGTTACTGTCTGGCATCGTGTTGGGTTTGATTGTGGTGACGCTCTCAGGTTTGTTTTTCGCCGCTTACCAGCAATACAAGCGCGGAAACGATTTGGGTTTGTAAACCGATCGCTCAGTCCTGACTAAAACAATAGCGATCGCCGCTTTTGGGTCCTGAACCCTGCAGAGGCGATCGCTGTTTTAATTTGATGACTCATCGGATAACCCGAGGAACGTCACCGTGGTATTGCTGTAACGGCGTTCCCGAAGGATTTCAAGAGTGGGAATCGGGTCCAGGGTCAGGCGATCGCTGCGGTGTTCCACCGCAATTTCCCCATCGGGTGAGAGGAGTTTATATTGGGCGATCGCTGCCAATACAGGTTGATACAGACTGCTGGCATAAGGCGGATCGAAATACATCCGGTCAAATTGCCGACCCTGCAACGATTTTAAACGCGCCATCACATCACCGCGCAGAATTTCCACCCTTTGATCCGCCTGCTGCACCCGCTGCAAATTTTCCCGAATAATCGCCAAGGCACGAGGGGACTGTTCCATTGCCACCACCTCTACAGCACCTCGACATAACGCCTCAGCACTCATCGTACCCGCACCGGCACACAAATCTAACCAGCGACATCCCGCAATACTCCCTTGCCAAACATTAAACACCGCTTCGCGCACCCGTGCCGCAGTCGGGCGAGTTTGCTCACCGGGTAAAGTTTTCAGTAACCGATTCCCATAAATTCTAAGGCTCATAATCATTAGGATAGTCGATTCAGGTACAACCCGAATATCGGGAGGAAAAATGGTAAGAATTCGACAAAAACCGACGGAAGCATCCCTCACAACCGCCCCAGAATTACCTTGAGCAGAGGATATCCCCAAAAAGCTGAATTAATCGGGCAACTTTAACTCAAGAGTTTTTGAGAGAAGGGGAGGCACTCTATTAATTCATCGCAAACCAGCTATTTGCTCTAGTTTTCCTCTGGATACTCTTAGCGATCGCGATAAGATTGCCTTAAATACAAACCGATCGTGAGAAATAAAAGACCTAAAAATCCCACGAGATAAAAAATAGGAAACCTCGTAGATTTTTCTAAGGACACTTGAATGAGTTGCCATTCAATCCAAACCAGAATTAGCATGACTTCAGCTTTCATCCACAGGAAAACCTGACGGGCAATTTTATACTGATTTTGTATGTTTTCCGGGGTGATGGGGACCGGATAATTGAAGGTGTTGGGAAAGAAATTAGTGATGGTTATAGCTAGATAACAGATAACGCCAATCCCCGGACTCAACCAGAAACTGGATTTAGGTCCCCATAAGTCGGGTTCGCCTGTAATGCTAAAGTGCAAAGGAACGGAAGCAGGAAGGCTCTGCCAATAGTAGCCGCCGATCGCCAGACTGGCAATCACACCCAGCAATGCGGTAATTTCCAAAACGATTTCTAAGGGGGAATAGGCGATCGCCTCTATAACCGGTTGTTTTTTAGGGTCTTTCATGGGAGGTTTTCCTGGGTTTCAAAAAACTAAAATTTAAGGTTTGATTATCATTTTATCTCGGAATATTGGTGTTTTTTTCAGGGAATCCTTTAAAATTGATAGAAATACTCGTTCAGGAACTCGACTGATGAAACTTCCTCATTTGGGGACCCCCCGCTTGTTGCAAAAATTCCAGTGGGTGATGAATCCAGTTGGATATATGGAAAGCCATGCTCGACATTATCCCGACCTATTTCAGGCAGAAGTCGTTGGCTTGGGGGATACCCTGGTCTTTGTCTCTCATCCCCAAGCGATTCAATATATTTTAACCCATGACAATAAGCAATTGAGCACACCTGGAAAGGTGAATGAAATTGTAGAACCTTTACTGGGAGAGTATTCAGTTATTATGTTGGAGGGCGATCGCCACCGTCGGCAGCGGCAATTATTGATGCCTCCGTTTCATGGCGATCGCATGAAGTCTTATGGGGAAATGATTCGCGAAATTGCTGCAACAGTCATGAGCGAAGTGCCAACATCACCGCCTTTTGTTGCTCGTTCTGTGATGTCTAAAATTTCGTCCCAAGTGATGCTCAAAACTGTTTTCGGGTTAGATGTTGCCGGGGAAAATTATTATGAGATAAAACATTTAATGACCTCCATGTTAGATGTTTTTAATACTCCCGCTGCGTCTGGTCTGCTATTTTTTAAGCAATTGCAAGTCGATTTAGGACGGTGGAGTCCTTGGGGATATTTTCTGAGGATTCGAGACAAAATTGATAAATTACTCTATGCAGAAATTGCTAATCGCCGTCAACAAGATTTGAGCGATCGCCTCGATATTCTCTCCCTATTAATGTCGGCACGGGATGCGGAGGGAGAAGCAATGACCGATAAAGAATTACGGGATGAATTGCTGACTTTACTATTTGCTGGATACGAAACAACGGCCAGTGCCATGTCCTGGGCCTTATATTGGGTTCATACTCTTCCCGAGGTCAAAAATCGTCTCCTTGAAGAAATTGCTACCCTTGGACATAATCCCAGCCCGATGGATATTTTTGGCCTCCCTTATTTAACAGCAGTCTGTAATGAAGTTCTGCGACTTTATCCGGTGGCGATGTTAACCTTTCCCCGGCGAGTCGAAGAACCGATGGAGTTAGTAGGATATAAACTCGACGTTGGAACCAATTTAGTGGGTTGTATTTATCTACTCCATCATCGAGAAGATTTATATCCCGATTCCTATCAATTTAAGCCCGAACGATTTTTAGAACGTCAATTTTCTCCCTATGAATTTATGCCTTTTGGGGGAGGTAAACGTCGTTGTATTGGAGCAGCATTAGCAGCTTATGAAATGAAGCTAGTGTTAGCCACAGTCTTATCGGGTTATGAGTTAAAATTGGCAGAACCGGGTTTAGTCAAACCCCAGCGGCGAGGTGTTACTTTATCCCCAACTGGAGGAATTAAAATGATTAAGGTTGGCGATCGCACTCCGGTTGAGAGACTTTTGGCTAACTCAGTCCGCTAAAACTCTAAAACGAAGCTAGGGATGCAGGTTACCCAAGTGTTGAAGTAGATTTTATTGAGAGGAAAAAACGGGGGATGGAAACGGAAAAATCCCCCCCCTTTTTCTGATGCTGTCTGAGTTTTAGGGTTTTCAAGCCCGCTCAATAGGGGGATGGAAAATAAACGAGGTAGTGATTGAAAGCGATCGCATAGGATGACTGAATCTTCAGCATAAAAAATTGTGGCCCGAGGTAAAATCGTCCCGATGTCTCACGTTTAAAATGTTCTATACTATAGCTTTAATCACCCTATTCAAGGAGAATAGCAATGGATTTCTTGAACAACGTTATTCCTAACGGGTTTTTGGATTTTCTACCGGGAGTCGGAGAAGATAATGATGAAGAAAATCAGGCAGCGCGAGATATTGCCATCCAAACGGCTAAATTTATTACCCTAGGACCCACGGGCTTTGTTCTCAGCTCGATATTTTCTCGGCTAGTGAATAATATTGATATCAATCAAGTCGGGTCTGAACTCCTCAATCGAGTGACTCAATTCGTTGAATCTAATCCCACCGATATCAATCCCAGTCAATTGATTAATTCGGTGGCGGGACAAGTTCAAAATTTTATTAACAGTAGCGAAATCACCTCTCGACTTGCCCCTGCACAAGTTGTGGATTTTGTCAGCACCAACTTGATTCAAAATGGAGCCTTAGAAACTGCATTTTCTCAGCTCATTAATTTGGCCTCTCAGGGCAGTCAATTAGGACGCTTCATTGATGCGGATTCCGTCAACAACTTAATTGAAATGACGGTAGACGATATCAATTGGCAGGGAGGATTACGGGCCCTGGAGGGAGACGATCGCATTCTGGGTAGTAGTGGTTCGGATATCGCCAACGGAAACCAAGGAAATGACACAATAATCGGAGGAGAGGGCGATGATTTTCTCCGGGGTGGCAGAGATAATGATTTGCTGATTGGAGGAACTGGAAATGATGTCCTCAATGGCAATTTAGGAGACGATACCGTCCAAGGCGGTGCAGGAGATGACTTGATTCGAGGGGGTCAAGGAAATGATATGTTATATGGAGATGAAGGCCGAGATGTTCTGCTGGGGGATCTAGGTTCGGATTTTCTCTCTGGGGGTGCTGATGCTGATGATTTTATCCTGCGGGGTGATGTTTCGGATCAAAATGCCGCTACAGCCGATCGCCTGTTAGATTTTAATGCCGCAGAAGGTGATTTGATTAAATTAGTTAACGTTACCGATATCGCACAACTTACCCTTGGTGCATTAGATGTCAATGGAGATGGGATTGGAGATACCGCCATCATTGATTCTAATAATCGAGTTTTAGGCGTGGTAATGAATGTAGATATTTCTCAGTTTAACTTGGTAAATTCTGTCCAATTGGTCACTCCCGAAGATTTAGGGATTAATTTACTCGGATAAATCACCGACTTGCGATCGCCCTAAATTGTCAGGGTTGATTGCCACTGAAGGGACAAGTCATGACTTCCCCCTTCAGTGGCTGCTAGGGTTACTCTATAATTTTTCTATAGTTTTCTTGATGATTCAACTCAAAAACCCTTTCGGCGATCGCCACTTTTATCAATCATGGTTCTCATCCGCATTCTTAAATCCTGGGAAATTCCTGAACACCAAACCACTCCAGAAACCGCCTTTTTGTCCCGGCGGCGCTTTTTGAAGACGGCCCTCGCCGCTGGTATCGGGGCCACTGTTTTCCCACTGAGTGGCTGTAAAAATGAAACGAGTTCAGATTCCTTGGGCGAACTGATCCAAAATACCACGCCCTTAGCCAATATCCCCCGCAACCCTAATTTTATAGAAGGCGATCGACCCATCACCGACCAATCTTTTGCCTCTCGTTACAATAATTTTTATGAATTTGGCGGCACCAAATCGATTTGGAAATCGGCTCAAAGTTTGCCTACAGAAGAGTGGAAAATTGAAATTGCTGGACTCGTCAAAAATCCCCGAATTTATGATATTGATGAAATTCAGACCCAATTTCCCTTGGAAGAACGCATCTATCGCTTCCGATGTGTAGAAGCTTGGGCAATGGTTGTTCCCTGGATTGGATTCCCCATGAAACGTCTCATGGAAGCAGTGGAACCGACCAGTGCCGCAAAATTTGTGCGATTTACCTCATTTTATGATTCAGAGATTACTCCAGGTCCTGGATTTCATTTAGGAACCTTACCTTGGCCTTACACCGAAAGCTTACGCATTGAGGAAATGGCTAATGAACTGGCCTTTTTTGCCACAGGAATTTACGGGCGGACCCTTCCTAAACAACATGGGGCACCTTTGCGGATGGTAATCCCGTGGAAATACGGGTTTAAGGGGGCTAAATCTATTGTTAAAATCGAATTCCTAGCCGAACAACCCGCGACTTATTGGAATACTTTAGTGCCGAGCGAGTACGATTTGGAGGCGAATGTCAATCCAACTAAGCCTCATCCGCGCTGGTCCCAGGCAACGGAACGGATTGTTGGTACTGGACCCGCTTTATCCTGGAAACGTCAGCCCACCCTTCCTTATAACGGGTATGGAGAATGGGTCGCTAATTTGTACTCCACCTGAAGAGACTGTTTTAATCTAGGGTAAGTGGTGGTTTTAAGCCCTAGAATCTGTTACTTTTCTCACCCATAAGGCTGTACCTCTAGGGGTAGCAAGAGGGCGATCGCAAAATAGCTAGTTTTCTCAACAAGGGATAAACTCCCCTTGCGCGGGGGAACGGAATCCTATCCCTTGAGATCATTAGATCAGGGTTGAGAACAGACGTGAATTAACTGTCTCAGGATGGGTGAAAACAATCGGCCCAACCCGGGGAGAGTATCGGTACAGTAGAGGTTAGAACCCAGGTTTTTTAGAACATCTCTACATTAGAGTAACAATTTAGGGCCAGCAACTCGGGTTCTAGTCTGTTGTCGTCTAAGACTGTACCGATCGCCTAGGGATTTAGGGATGCATCTACACCGTACGACCGAACTGTACGACCGAAGACATAGTATTGGTACTCGTCCCAGTCTCCGGAATCGGAGGGAATGGGGGTGGTGCATATTCAATTGGGAGTCAATTTGTTATGAGTAACCATCAGCATGAAGACCGGGAGGCAGCGGAGAAAGCATTCTTAGATTCTCTCAATGCATTGCAAGAACGTTTGCAATTGGTGGAGGACCAGAAGGCTGCATCTGCTCGCGAAGCTGAACGGCAAGCCATTAAGACTGCGGAAGATGAGAAAGCTACTTTTACCCTCCATGATCTGGAAGAGGCTGTAGCTGATATTGATGAATTTTTTAAAGAATTGCACAAACCAGAAGCGGAAGATTCATCTGTTTAGGGTGGTGAGTCCGATCGCCTCAGTTCAAGAAACCGGGGATGAATGGCTGGTTTGACGGAGGGCTTCATATAAAATCAAGGCGGCGGCGATCGCGACATTTAAAGATTCGACCCCAGACTGTAGCGGGATGCGGACTTGATAATCGGCGCTAGAGAGTAAGTCTGCGGATAATCCTGCGCCTTCATTGCCGAGTAAGACTAAAGTAGGTTGCTGATAATCAATTTCCCAGTACGTTAGGGGTGCATCGGCAGTAGTAGAAATCACCTGCACCCCTTGTTGTTGAGCGCGGATAACATCAAGCTTCAAATCTGCACTAACCGAAACGGGTAAGCGAAACCATTGTCCCGCAGAGGCACGTAACACTTTGGGAGATGCTGCATCCACACTATCAGCACTCAGCCAAATCCCTTGGGTTCCGGTAGCAGCAGCAGTTCTGATCAGGGTTCCCAGATTACCGGGGTCTTGAAGGGTTTCTAAGGCCAGAGTCAAACCGGATCGGGGAATCGATGGAATAGAGGACTCGCGCCGTTTAGCGACAGCAACAACCCCATCGGGTTGGACGGTTGTGGCAACGGCTTTGAGGACAGCTTCATTGACGAGTTCACACCGAGGCGATCGCTGGCTCACCGTTTCACAGAGTTCAGGATAGCGAGCTTCCCACTCCGGCGTAAAACAGACCACCTCTAGGGGATAATCTACCCTACAGGCTTCCTCCAATAGGTGCGTCCCTTCCAACAAAAAGAGTTGTTGGCGATCGCGTTCCTTTGCAGCGTGCAATTTCCGCATCTGCTTGACCAAAGGATTCTGAAGACTCGTCAACATTAGGTTATTCAATCGAGTGTAGATGCGGAACCCGGGACTTGAACCCGGAAGTCCTTGCGGACACTAGAACCTGAATCTAGCGCGTCTACCAATTCCGCCAGTTCCGCGAAAATGCAGTTTTGCACTGTGATTTACCATAGTGCCTCAATTCCTCATTCATGTCAAGGGGTCAATTTAAAAAAGTTTTTTCCCAATTACGTCATCTACCCACTACACTTTTGAGGAATGTCCAGTTAAAGTACACCAAAAGACACCGGCTAAAATTGTTCTCCAAAATGATGCGGACCGTGAGGAGGTCCTCGCCCTGAAATCCGCATTACGGGATACAAAATAGCTTGTCATAAGATTGTATTGGTATCAGAGATTACCGGAATAGATTTTTTTTAGGTATAAATCTGGACATCTAAAATATTTCCGGTAGAATCAAAACCAAATCGAAAGGTGTACCACATCCACTGATTCTGGAGGATAGACCTATTACTGCCTCTCTCGGTTCGCTCAACATCACCAACGCTCACGAAGCTGACCCCTCGGTCCTGCACATTTGGGGAGGCCATCCCCTGCAAGGACAAGTCAAAATTAGTGGAGCCAAAAATGCCGCCTTAGTCATCATGGCGGGGTCCCTACTCTGTCCGGAACCCTGTCGGTTAAGGAATGTCCCATCCCTGGTCGATGCCATTCGCATGGGTCAAGTGCTTTCGGCCCTCGGCGTGGATCTGCAATGGAACGGCGATGTCCTAGATATCAACGCTCAGGACATTACCACCTCGGAAGCCCCCTACGAATTAGTTAGCCAACTGCGGGCGAGTTTCTTTGCCATTGGACCTATCTTGGCTCGCTTGGGAGAAGCCCATGTTCCCCTTCCCGGCGGCTGCGCGATCGGGGCCCGCCCCGTTGATATCCACGTTCGCGGACTGCAAGCCCTCGGTGCGAATGTCTATATTGAGCATGGTATGGTTCATGCGTCTGTTCCTGGACGCGATCGCCGTTTAAAAGGCGCTAAATTTTATCTCGACTATCCCAGCGTCGGTGCCACCGAAACCCTAATGATGGCCGCCACCCTCGCTGATGGAGAAACCATCCTGGATAATGTCGCCCAAGAGCCAGAAGTCATCGATTTGGCTAACTTCTGTAACGCTCTAGGTGCAAAAATTCGCGGTGCCGGGACCAAAACCATTGTGATTGAAGGGGTTCCACGCCTCCATACCGCTGATTATCCAATCATTCCCGATCGCATTGAAGCCGGAACCTTCTTAGTCGCTGGCGCAATTTCTCGATCGGATATTAGTCTCTATCCCGTGATCAGCGACCATCTGACGCCGGTCATTTCCAAACTGCGGCAAACTGGCGCACAAATCATTGCGGAAGGCCCCGATCGCCTCCGCGTAATTGGACCCGATATCATTCAGGCAACCGATATCGAAACCTTACCCTATCCTGGATTTCCCACGGATATGCAGGCTCAATTTATGGCCTTGCTGACGGTGAGTAATGGGGATAGCCTAATTAGCGAAACCGTCTTTGAAAATCGGCTGCGCCATGTGGCTGAGTTAAATCGCATGGGAGCAGATATTCGCGTCAAAGGTCATACAGCGATCGTGCGCGGCGTACCGAACCTAACCGGTGCTCCCGTCATGGCAACAGACCTGCGTGCCTCGGCAGCCTTGGCGATCGCCGCGATCGCGGCTCAGGGTAAAACAACCATTCAAGGGTTGCAGCACCTCGATCGCGGCTACGAAAATCTCGATCTCAAACTGCAACAGCTCGGAGTTCGGATTAAGCGAGAACCTGCCCCTCCTGAGAGTGAAGCCAACTCAAGCCCCATCCAATCTTCTCAATCCACACTAAAATAAAAGGGCAAGAGGTTTCCGGAAGTCTTTTCTTCCCAAAAACCTCTTAATTCTCTGTCATCAGACCTTAGTCCCTAAACTGGTATGGCTTTCCCAAAAACAACCCTGATTGGACTCAAAGCAGATGGCTTTCGTCATCCTCTGGATCTAGAAGCAACCCAATCCCTCAAGCAACTCCCGGGACTAGACTTGATCGTCCGGCAGTTGCTCGGTTCCATTGGGGAACAATTTTTTTACCTGGATAATATTGCTTCTAGCGTTTTGGTCAGTGAGCAACAGTTGCCGCAGTTGCATCAGTTACTCAAGGAAGCCTGCCAGGTTTTGGATTTAGAGACCCCGGAACTCTATGTTCGTCAACATCCGATGCCGAATGCTTATACCTTCGCGATGCGGGGCAAAAAACCCTTTGTGGTGATTCACACCTCGCTGATTGAACTGCTAACACCAGAAGAAATCCAGGCGGTTATCGGCCATGAGCTTGGGCATCTCAAATGCGAACATGGGGTTTATTTGACTCTAGCGAATTTGATCATGTTAGCGGCAGGACAACTTTCGACGGTGGGGGCTTTGATTGCTCAAACCCTGCAAAGTCAAATTTTGCAATGGGTCCGATGCGCTGAGTTTAGCTGCGATCGCGCCGCATTATTAGCAACTCAAGACTCGCGAGTCGTGAGTTCGGTCCTGATGAAATTGGCCGGGGGTTCCCCCACGCTGGCTCCCCAACTCAATTTGGATGCCTTTCTCGCCCAAGCCCGGGCTTACGATGAGAGCAGTAGTACAGAACTGGGCCTCCTGCTCAAGGAAGCCCAAACCGGCCAACTCACCCATCCTCTGCCTGTACTAAGGGCTAGAGAGATTGATCGCTGGGCCAGCAGCAAAGATTATGAAACTTTGTTGCAAAAAGGAAAAATGTGTTATAGTAGTGAAACCGAGAAAAAGGGCGAGTGGCGAAATTGGTAGACGCACCACACTCAAAATGTGGCGGCTTCGGTCGTGCGAGTTCGACTCTCGCCTCGCCCATTCTCTAAAATCGGAAGCACAAAATAGAGGTTCTTAGTCAAAAGCTGAGGACCTCTATTTTTTATGGTTTTTTGCCCGAGGGACTGGGGCTCAACTCCAGAAGCCGCGATTTTCCACAACATCCCGCAGGGGAAAAAAGTCACCACTCTTTGTGAAAATTGGGACTTTCTGGACTGAGGACTTGACAAGTCCCAGGACAGCGAAGCTAAAATGATGAAATAGTTTAACCAATCAAGATTACACAGAAAAGGATTAAGACGATGGCTCAACGGCTCAAAAGTTGGGAGTCTCCTCGGAACCAGGGGAGAAATACCAAGGGTAAAGGCGGCAGTGCAAGACAACGACAACTCAAGAAGCAGCAACAGATGTTGCGGAAAAAATTAAAAGGGGAACCCATAAAGGGCGATCGCAACCCGACCCCCTCCAAAAACCCCAGCAAAACAAAAGAGAAGAGAACTCTGGTTCTCTTCTCTTTTTATTTAAAGACTCAGCAGGCGATCGCCTCAGCCTAATTTAGGGATTATTCATCATTTGCTGAACAGATTGGGCAACCACCGCAGGGCGATCGGTGTATTCCCGTTCTATCCGAGTCCGTGTGGTATCATCCCACCCCAGATTGTAATCTCGTTCGATTTCAGTAATCACT
>CBFGOM010000102.1:0-23209 GCA_965650385.1 uncultured Oscillatoriaceae bacterium | reverse complement strand
CCAATATCCGTGCGACTGCGAAATTCTTCTTCCATTAAGAGTCGCTTGAGAATGGATAGGGTGAGGTCTTTATAATGATACTGTTCCATATCAAAATGGACCGCTGCCCCGACAGATTTAGCGTGACGCAGGAGAGTACGAATGCGATCGATAACCCGCGCTTCACTGCCCTCAGCATCAATTGGGTCAAATTGGGAATAAAATGCGGTTAATTTAACCGAAACTTGCACTTGAGGAATCGTTTCCCCATCCGCTTCATCAATTTGAGGAACTTTAGACCATTTTTTGGCTACATCAGTGAGTTGCGTCATTAAATCGAGGTAGCGTTCTAAATAAGATTGCGCCTCAGCTTCGGTAATCACTGCCTCTCCCAGCAAATCCATTGTAAACGCCATTTTGTCTTTGCGCAGACGTTCAATGGTTTTGAGGGCTTGCTTAATATTTTCCCCGGAAATGTATTTTTGTGCCAGGGTTTCTACGGCAGTGGATACGGTGGTAGCAGCAATTTGACCCGGAACTGAGTCCCCTCCACTAAACCCAATCAGTTTTTTGAGGCTGTCAGGCAGTTCAACTTCCTCTACGGTTAAATATTCTTGTAAATGACGGGCAATTTCTGGCTTGCTTCGTAAGGCGGGGAGACAGTCAATAAAGCGAAATAGCTGGACCCGTAACCCGGGGTTGCTCATCGCCCAATCGAGTATTTTATCATCCCACCGCATTTGGTCTTGCAATTGGGCGAAAAATGAGCGTTTTTCCTGGGTTGCTGCCAGGAGTTGCTTGGCAATTTCTTGAGTTTTGGCTTCGTAGGTTGTGTTTTTGGACGCTTGTACTACCACGGCTGACTTTACCCTTTTTTGAGGCTAGATGATGGGTCAGGTCTCCGACGCGATCGCGCCTTTGACTGCCAAACTTAATATTATAGCTTTTTTCCAGTTTTGTTCATCCCTAATTCTGAGGGAAAAATAAAGTTTTCTAGCATTTCTACTCAAATTACTCAGGAATTTTCGTCAGATTTAATGCAATAAATTAGTGATAATTTTTAAAAAAATAGTACGGACGCCTTGCCTGAATATCTGTCAGGGGATTCGAGAATTATCCCTACAGTCTAGGGCTGTGTCGCAAATTAGGGATAAGTCTTGAAAAGAATCTCACCCCATCGGTAGCAGGGCGAAGGGATGAGATTTTGAAGGGCTTTATCCCCCATATTCAAAGAGAATTTCATTGCGCTGAACGGCATCTAAATGTCCTTGACTGGAATAGCCGTTAAACAGGTTGTGAATTGCTGAAGGAGGAAGGAGGGTGGTCCGCCAAGTCTGCAAGAATTGGGTTAAGAGTTTATCTTGTTCTTGTCGAAATCCATCTAAATAATTTCCTCGGTTGATAATCGCAAAGCAAATCCACCCTTTATCCTGGGTAGGGAGAATTCCAGCCAGGGCGCTGACATCCCATAATGTACCCGTTTTGACCACTGCACCCCCTGGAATTGCTCGGTAGTCCATTGTTCCGCCATCGCGACCCGAAACGGGAAAAAGGTCACTTAAGTTGAGGTTTTTGGGTTGTAAAAGTTGTTGCAGTGCCATAAACATAGAACAAGCAGCCCGGGGAGAAATTTGGTTTTCTTGTCCTAAACCGGACCCATTAATCAGTTGAATTTCTGACAGGGGAACTCCTGCTGCTTCCGAGGAGAGTTTGCGAACTTGGTTGACTCCACCCAAGGCATCTGCTAACATTTGAGCCATGACATTGTTGCTATAAATATTCATTTGTTGCAACAGATCACGCAAGGGCAAAGACCGATGACGAACTAAGAGAGTTTGGTTGGGAATGGGTTGGTCAGCGATCGCAATTTGTCCGGCGATCGCCACCTGGGGTTTTGGAGTCCCCGGCGCCATTTGCCAATAAGCTTGGGCTGCCTCCTCAGTCCACAGCCGTTCATCCAGTGCCTCTCGCAACATTTGCGCACTCACCTCGGGATTCTCATAAAAATTCATTGAAAAGTTGCCGGTAATGATTAAATTACCCGTCACCTGACGAATTCCCATTTGATTGAGAGTATTTCCCAGGACGATCGCTTCTTCCCAAATGAAAAAGGGGTCATCCCCTCCCGTCACAATCAAATCCCCTTGTAAGACCCCATCGACAATTTTGCCCTTGGTCCCAATCAGGATTTCAAATTGATGATCAATGTCCCAAGTTAATAACGCAGCTAAAGAGGTGGCGACTTTCGTAATTGAAGCGGCAGGGAGGGGAACCGTCCCCTGGTGATTGGCGAGGAGTTGATGACTCGATTGCACCCAGACCCCTTGACCTTCCGTCGGGAGGCCCTTGGCGACTAATCCCTGCAAGTATTGCTGTACCTGTTGTTCGGTGGGTGGATCGGCAATCTCCGCTAGAACATAGCCGGGAATCGCGGGTCCTAGGACTAACTCCACGGCATTTTCCCGAGGGAGTTTTAGCCCCGTCATATCCAACCACACCGAGAGCAAACCGGAACTGAGTAAATCCAGCATTACCACAAATTCGTAAAGCGTTCTTTATCCTTTTTACAAGGTTTTGTACGCGATACCCCAAAAAGACGCCTGAAATCATCGGGGCGATCGCCCCTGGATTAGAACCCAGATTTCGCTTCTAAACCAGGGTTTCTAGGGCTGCACCCAGTAGCCCCTTGCCCCCCAGGAATCCCCGGGAAAAAAATTATCCCCAGAAACGATTCAGAAGAGTTATGCGTTGGTTTAAGGCTTCTGGTAAAATTTGTAAGGTTTCTATGACTTCGATCAATGGGATCTTCACGGGCACGGATCGCTATAGATGCTATGGGCGGGGATAATGCCCCGTCAGCAATCGTTACGGGTGCGCTTCAAGCCGCCTCTGAGTTGGACGTAGATGTTCTTTTGGTTGGCGATCCTGAAAAGATCGACTCCTGCATCAAAGAACATCAAAAAGACGCCAATTTCCCCAATCTGAATCAGGTGGAAATTATTCCGGCTGAGGAAGTAGTGGAAATGCACGAGGAGCCTTTAAGCGCGTTAAAACGGAAGCGCAATGCTTCCATTCGAGTGGCTATGGAATTGGTGAAAAAAAACCAAGCTCAAGCCATTGTTTCAGCAGGGCACTCTGGTGCGGCAATGGCAGCGGCCCTCTTACATTTGGGGCGGCTGCCGGGAATTGACCGGCCAGCTATTGGTGCTATTTTTCCAACGATTGTTCCCAATAAATCTGTTCTGATTTTGGATGTGGGGGCGAATGTGGACTGTCGTCCCAAGTTCCTAGAACAGTTTGCAGTAATGGGAACGATTTACAGTCAATATGTTTTGGGCGTAGACGAACCCAAGGTCGGACTGCTCAATATTGGGGAAGAACCCTCAAAAGGCAACGATCAGGCCGTTCGTACCCATCAGATGTTGGTTGACAATCCCCTAGTTCCCTTTTGTGGGAATGCGGAGGGTCGCGACATTCTGTCGGGTAACTTTGATGTGATCGTCTGTGATGGCTTTGTCGGCAATGTCGTCTTGAAGTTCGCTGAAGGGCTTGGGGAAATTGTTTTAAACATTCTCAAAGAAGAGCTAACCCAGGACCTCATGGGGAAAATGGGGGTTACCCTGTTAAAACCGAGTCTGAAACGCTTTAAGCAACGGGTTGATCACGTCGAACGGGGGGGCGGCTTATTATTGGGAGTCGCCGGAATTTGCATTATTACGCATGGCAGTTCCCAAGGCCCCACGGTTTATAATGCAATTCGCTTGGCAAAGGATGCGATCGATCACAATGTGCTTGATCGAATGCAGTCTCAGTTTGAATCCCAGAAGCAGCTCACGACAGTACCCGAACCGACGGCGGAAAGTTAACGGCTAAACGTTGATGATACCGATCCGGCTGCGATCGCGCCTGGGATACTTGAAATAACCGCGTATGACTCAAGAACCGACCGAGGGAGAATCAGTTTGAAAGAAATAGGGGTAGGCATTGCAATTACAGGAAGCGGTTCGGCGACTCCAGCGAACGTCCTAGACAATCAAGCACTGTGTCAGATGGTGGAGACTTCCGATGAATGGATTGAGTCTCGCACGGGAATTCAGGCCCGCCGGGTGGCTTCTGTGGCCGAATCCCTCACGGACCTGGCAACTCAGGCGGCATCCAGCGCAGTCGCCATGTCCGGTCTCCAACCTATAGACCTGGATTTGATTGTGCTGGCAACTTCCACGGCAGATGACCTATTTGGCAGTGCGTCCAAAATTCAGGCCAATCTAGGTGCATCTCGGGCCGTCGCCTTCGACCTCACCGCTGCTTGTTCTGGGTTTCTGTTTGGGATGGTCACCGCTGCCCAATTTATCCGCACGGGGGTCTACAAAAATGTCCTGGTCATTGGGGCGGATGTCCTCTCTCGCTGGGTGGATTGGGGCGATCGCCGTACCTGTATTCTCTTTGGTGATGGCGCGGGGGCGGTGGTCATGCAGGCCAATACCACTCGCGATCGCCTCCTCGGTTTTGAGTTGTGCAGCGATGGCAGTCAAAATGACTGTCTCACTCTGGCTTTCCAACCCCAAGAGAAAGCCCTCACCCCTACCCTGTCCGTAGGCCAAGGCTCCTACAAATTCATTGAAATGAACGGCAAAGAAGTCTACCGTTTCGCCGTCAAACGCGTGCCGGAAGTGATTGAAAAAGCCTTATATCGCGCCGATATCCCGGTCGATCGCGTAGACTGGCTCTTGCTCCATCAAGCCAATCAACGCATCCTCGATGCCGTCGCCGTTAGACTCAATATTCCCACTCATAAAGTCCTCGGCAATCTCGCCAACTATGGCAACACCTCCGCCGCTTCTATCCCGATCGCCTTGGATGAAGCCGTGCGCGAAGGCAAAATTAAACCCGGAGATGTCATTGCCGCTGCCGGTTTTGGTGCGGGACTGACTTGGGGTTCTGCAATTTTTGAATGGGGCTAACCGAGACCCTGTTCGACCCCCGTACCCCGGGTAGCCTGCCCTTGACAAAGGCTAGAAGCTTATAGGACCGAGCCTCTGCGGCGCGGGGTCAGAGCAAGCTAGGAGCAAACAGACTTTTAAAAACCAAATGGGGTATAAGCCTAGTTCTTTACCCTTTCTTTCTTGACCTAATAACCCCGATCAATTGACAAATGACGAAAACAGCATGGGTGTTTCCCGGACAAGGTTCCCAAGCCCTAGGCATGGGTGTAGATTTAGCAAACCTACCCATTGCTCAAGAAAAATATGCCGCTGCTGAGGCGATTCTCGGTTGGTCCGTTTTGGACATTTGCACCACCGCCGAAGATAAACTCAGCAGCAGCCTCTACACACAACCGAGTCTCTATGTTGTCGAGAGCATTCTGGTTGATT
Organism: uncultured Oscillatoriaceae bacterium; assembly: GCA_965650385.1. Lineage (GTDB taxonomy): Bacteria > Cyanobacteriota > Cyanobacteriia > Cyanobacteriales > Laspinemataceae > Laspinema. Next base: position 17,858 of record CBFGOM010000102.1, on the reverse strand, counting down.
TAATGCGCGATCGCCATCAACAACCGGACCTCGTTGCCGGTCATAGTTTGGGCGAATATGTCGCCCTCTATGCCGCCGGTGTCTTTGACTTTGAAACCGGCTTACAACTGGTCAAATATCGCGCCGAACTGATGAATACCGTTGCCGGGGGTCAAATGAGCGCCCTAATTGGTTTCAACCGGGAACAACTAGAGGCCCAAATTAGCGCCACTCCCGATGTCGTCCTCGCCAACGACAACAGCGATGGACAGGTCGTTATTTCTGGAACCCCCGAAGCGGTAGAGTCCGTAATTGCCGCCATCAAAGTCAAACGGGCTGTTAAATTAAATGTCGCCGGGGCTTATCACTCCCCCTTCATGGAACCCGCACAAGCTCAATTCCAAAATGCTCTCGATGCGGTTCCCTTTACCGATGCCCTAATTCCGGTTCTGTCCAATACCGACCCCACCCCAGAAACCAAAGCGGAGGTCTTAAAAGAGCGTCTCTCTCGGCAGATGACAGGTTCGGTGCGCTGGCGGGAAATCATGGTACAACTCCCCGAAGAAGGCATCGAAAGCGTCGTAGAAATTGGACCGGGCAAGGTTTTGGCTAATTTAATCAAACGCGCCTGTTCCGATTTAGCCGTCACCAATGTCAGCACTGCGGCTGACTTACCGGCATAATTTGTCCCCAAACAGTTTGTTTTAACCCCGCACCCTCAAGGGTGGGGTTATACGGACAAAGCCCGCCCAGGCGGGCTAAAGAATAAAATAGCTCTTTGATAACCGGATTTGGTATTAATTCCTGATTCCTCATTGTTGATTGCTCATTTCTTGTGGAAAAAACCCGCGAACCTGTTGCCAGCTTAATTCTGTATAACTTGTTTAAGTGGTCTGTGGTCAGCCCCATGCTACATACCTACTTCCGGGGGCGGATTTATGGCGCTCAAAATGTGCCCATGTCAGGTCCTTTTGTAGTGGTGAGTAATCATGCCAGTGATTATGACCCGCCAATTCTGTCTAACTGTATGAACCGTCCGGTTGCTTTTATGGCAAAGGAAGAGTTATTTCAGGTTCCAGTTTTAAAACAGGCGATCGCTTTGTATGGGGCCTATCCAGTCCGTCGCGGAGAGAGCGATCGCGCAGCCATGCGATCGGCATTATCCTCCCTAGAAGCCGGTTGGGCAACGGGTCTATTTTTAGACGGCACTCGCAGTCCCGATGGTCGGATCCACAACCCCAAACTCGGGGCGGCCTTGATTGCAGCTAAAGCTCAAGTACCTATCTTGCCCGTGAGTCTCTGGGGCACTCAGGCGATCGTCAAAAAAGGGAGTCTGATTCCTAAACCCGTTCCCGTAACTATCCGCATCGGCGAGGTAATCCCCGCCCCAACTTCCACGAAGCGCGAGGAGTTGGAGTCGGTCACTCAGCACTGCGTAGATGTGATTCATGGGTTACATGATTTAGGCCGGTGAGGAGGATGGGGGAGATACGAGACATGGGGGAGAAGTCGTTACTACAAACTTGCCCATCCTCCCCATCTCCCCGATCCCCACTAATCCTCCCCCTGGGCTGGGGCAAAACTGGCCCCGGTGTAGCCAGTGGTGAGCCACAAAATGGCGCGGGCTCCATCGCGAATGGCTTTTTCAATGGGTTCGGGCGATCGCCCCGAGGGAACAGGCAGAGGTTTGAAGGTAATCCCCCGACTGCCTAAGACAATCTCCCCAATCACTTGGGCTCGGCGCATATGATCATCGGAGGTAATCAAATACACACTCTCAATCCCCTGGGACTTTAATTGATCCACCAGGGTGGTGAAATTGGTTACAGTATCCTGTGCTTGATAGTCTAAATGCACCCGTTCTAGGTCAACTCCCGCGTTAGAAAAGACCCATTCGGCATATTCTGGATTGCTGCCTCCAGAGACCCAAATTTGTAATTGGGGATGTCTTCGGGCAAATTCGGCGGCAAATTCTTCTCGCTCTAAAGCTCCCCCCAACACTAACACCGCTTCAGGGGTATCAACATAGTTTCTGATTTGTTTGTAGGCGATCGCACCCAGCAGGGACAATCCTAAAAGCAGCCCTACCAAAGATCTGCCTGGGGACTGCCTCGTTTTTGCACTCCCGTGAAGTCTTCCTTTCAGACAGATCTTCAACAACATATCTCAAGTTACCAACTATTGATTGAGTAGTCACCGAACGAGCCACCCGAGTTCGTGATCCACGAACCGGGTGGAAGTTTTCGTAATTTCGTAATGATAGACTAACAGAGAACGGGACTGGCCGGATTTGAACCGGCGACCTAGCGCTTCAGATTTGTGTGAGTTTCCTCACTCTCTGGACTATTCCTTCACCTTAGACTTGCGGTCCGTAGGTGGTGGCCGTTACGTTTGAGGAGGTTTGTACTTTATCGCGTAGACTATCCGGGACGTAAGGGGTAATGAAAGCGAGAAATCGTTTTCCTTCTTGAGTCCCCATTCTCAATCGATAAGCATCCACTGTTTTACTCAGCCCCCACTTAAACCCCCAAATTTCTGAAAAATAATCAATAATGATTTCATTTTCCGATTGGGAAAGGTCAGTGTTTAAATACACGTCTAGGGCGTGAATTTTCCCATTCCTTTTTTTAAAGGACTTGGACCCTCGATCTAAAAACCATAAGGCGATTCCTGCGGGGGTTAAGAGGTTGAGAAACTTAGCCGTGACCCTTTTAATTCCGCCGCAATAAAGTTTCTTAACCAAGACCCGAGTTAACGGAATCAACTTCGGTTCCAAACAGAGGAATTGTTCTCCCCGGTTGGTGGTTCGAGGTCGGATGCTAACCGGCTGTTGGGTAATTTGTTCGAGAAGTTGTTTTTTAAACAAAACGTAATTCTCTTGAGTGGCTCGATGGGAAATATAGAAATTGTTTTGATTTCTTTTTCCCTGACCCAATAACATTCCCACTAAAACGCCGCGTTGTTCTACTTTGGATGTGACATGGAAGTCCATCTCTAATGGCTCTCTCAAACCAGTCTCTGCACCTTCCTTTGACAGCTAGAATCACAGGAGGACCGGATCAAACATTAATTTTTTCCGATGTCTGCTGTTGTTTAGCCATTCAAAGGCTTGGCTCAAGATTACCTTATCTGTGCATTAGCTTTGATTGGAAAGCTGAATTCAGACTTAGGCTTTCTTGAATTTGACCACATTCACTCCTGGAGTTTCCTCCAAGGTGCCCGATGTTTCAGGAGGCGCTTGCTCTATCCAACTGAGCCACAGCCCCAAGGCTAAGTTAATTGTAGCAGAACCCGGGAAGAACTCGTCTGCTTTTTTGCGGGTTTAGGGTGGGTTTCTGGGACGGGCCGATCGCCTAGAAACCCTTTATTTTTGACGAATTTCAGGTCTCAACCCAGAGGCGGATGAGGCGATCGCCTCGTCCCAGTGAAGGTCCTTGATCCCCGCCAATCCTTTCCCCAAGGAGGAAGAAATCTGGGTCGATGGGAAGGTGACAAGGGATGGGGTTGCGATCGGCATCACACCATGACTTTGGTCTCGTCACCTGAAAACGGGAAAATGCCTCACTATCCCGGGAAGGAAACATCACATAAATCAGGAAATGCTCGTCACTGAGAAGCTTTGAGGAAAAGGCGATACTACACTCATCAAAGGAAAGAAGAGGGAACCTGACTATGATTCGCATCCGGGACATCGTGCAACAAGCCTTGACAATCGGTTATCTGACGGTAGAAGCTGAAGATCAGCTTAGAGATCTGCTGAGTGCCAAATATGATTTGGAAGACTTGAATGCCTTTATGACCCTACAGCACGCCAGTATGTCCGGGCGGATTAAGCAGCAGTCTAGGGTCATCCGTTACAAGACCACCGCTGAGGATAGGATAAACCAGGCATCTCGGCAGGCAGGATAATCGATTGGGTTCCGCCCTATTTAGGGGCGGCGTTGATTTCTAAGCGCAAAAACTCGGCTGATAAAAATTGCTAATTAAGGATTGCAGATTTGCCAGAATCGCCTCATCAAGGGATCCGGTCAGGGTGAAGCGGCGATCGCCACCCCCGGAAGTTTCCTTAGACTGGATATGCTATCATTTTTAGAATTTTTTAAGGAATCCACCTAGAGCGGCTTGATATTGGAGATTGCTCTCAAATTCCGCACCTCAGTGGCATCGGTGGTGTCTTGTGGAAAAAAATCCAGCAAGGGGTAAAACCCCCAACGGATTAGACCCATCACCCCCTATAATACCGAGGATAACCGAGGGGGCTTATTCGTCCTAGCGTGCATCAAATTCAGGAGAACTCACGGCATGGCATATATCATCTCAACCATCAATATGAAGGGGGGCGTGGGAAAAACAACCCTAACCGTTAACTTAGCCGCCTGTTTAGCCAAATACTATCACAAACGAGTATTAGTCGTAGACCTGGATACTCAAATTAGCGCTACCCTCAGTTTAGTCTCACCTCATGACTTTTCTAAACTGCGGAAAGAAAAACGCACCTTAAAGCATTTAGTCAATGATTTTATTCAACCCCTTGACCAAAAATCTTTGCCCATTCAAGATATTATTAAACCCTATATTGGCACTCTGAAAGGATTAGATTTACTGCCCGGAGACCTGGAAATCTATGATGATTTTATGGTATCGGAAGTTCTCCACCGCAAAGCCTTGCGTCTGGGGAAAGATAATTTTGAAGAAGTCTGGACTAAATTAGAGCAAATCTTAGTCCGGGGAATTTTGGAACCCGTGATGAAAGATTATGATTTCATTATTTTAGACTGCGCCCCCGGTTATAACTTGTTGACACGCAGCGCCTTAGTTGCCAGTGATTATTATCTTCTCCCGGCCAAACCCGAACCCCTCTCTCTGATTGGGATTCAGTTGTTAGAAAGAAGAATTAACCAACTCCGAGAAATTTACAAAAACGAGAATCCTCTCGATTTAGAAATGGTCGGAATAGTCTTTACTATGTCTGGGAATTTACTAACAGGTAGATATTACCGGCAAGTGATGCGCCGGGTCCATGATGATTTTGGAGAGACCAAAATTTTTAAAACGAGAATCCCAATGGATGTCAATGTCTCTAAAGCGGTGGATAGCTTCCTCCCTGTTTTGCTCACCCATCCCACCTCCATTGGGGCAAAATCTTTTTCGCAATTAACCGATGAATTTATGCAAAAACTTCAAATCATTGTAGAAATGAAGGAGCAAAGAAATAAGTTAAATTTAGTCAATTTAGACTAAATTTATAAATTTTAAAACCGCGTTTCCGGCTGGAATTGCGGTTGTATCTGGGTGCTGATGCCAGCCTTTTCCCTTGTTTTCTAGTGGTTCTATTGTTGGGAATGGCCTATCTTTACCGCGATGAAAGCTCCCAAATAATGGCCTAAATCGAAACTGGAATTCACCTCTAGCGATTCCCAAAGTTATTCTACAATTTTGGGAGTGCCAGGAAAATGATCGCACTCCTCTGGTGTTGCTTAACCCCAAATTATATCAAGTCCGTTAAATTACCCTAAAAAAATAGTTCTTCTTCTCCCCCTTCCCTTGCAGGGAAGGAGGCTGAGGGCTTAGGTCCCTTTGGGCGATCAAGACCACAGGATATTATACTAAATCCCACCCTCAAAAGTCGTTGTCCTATATTAAGTCCGCCGAAGTAAGCTTTAATTGTATAATAAAACCCTTAAGGGTAAAAGTTTGTAGGCAACTCGCCTTCTCACTTTGAGAGGATTGCCTGGGACTAGAAACAGGGGTTTTTGAGATCATCTTGGTCCCGTGGTCAGAATTAGGATTGCTATCTCTCTCGGGGCGACAAATCTGGTAAAGTAAAGTGACCCTAACACAATGCAACTATCAGATGAACATTCGGATTGGCAATGGTTATGACATCCATCAACTCGTGAGCGATCGCCCGTTAATTCTCGGGGGCGTCAGGATTCCCCATGAATTAGGATTACTCGGTCATAGCGATGCGGATGTGCTGACTCATGCGATTATGGATGCTATGCTTGGGGCCTTGAGTTTAGGGGATATTGGACTGTACTTTCCTCCCAGTGACCCGCAATGGGCGGGGGCAGATAGTTTAAAATTATTAGCGCAAGTTCATCAACTGATTCGAGAACGGGGATGGGAAGTGGGGAATATTGATTCGGTTGTCGTAGCGGAACGACCCAAATTAAAACCCCATATTTCCGCCATGCGCGATCGCCTCGCTGAAGTCTTGAATATCGAAGGCGATCGCATCGGAATTAAGGCCACCACCAACGAAAAACTAGGCCCCGTGGGACGAGAAGAAGGCATTGCTGCTTATGCCGTCACCTTATTAGTCACTCAAGCCTAAACCAATCGCTACAATAAAACATAACCCCAAATTCCTAAAATACCTCCGAGGAGAACGTCTTAATTATGGTTAAAAAATATTGGCAACAGGGAGTGGCGATCGCCCTGACTATTTTACTCGGAATTTCTTTATCCTCCTGCAATCCAGCCCAATTAAAAACCTCCGCCGCTCAAACTCCCTTAGTATTGAGTATTCTCAGCGACCCCAAAACCTTTAACTACGCCCTGAGTGAAGAATCACCTAATATTTTTGGATATACTTACGAAGGGTTAGTCACTGAAGATCCGATCACCGGAGAAGTCGAACCCATTCTGGCGGAATCCTGGAAAATTTCCCCCAATGGATTGCAAATTATCTTTACTTTAAGAGAAAATTTGCGATGGTCGGATGGTCAACCTTTGACCGTTGATGATGTGGTTTTTACTTATAACGACATTTACTTTAATGAGAAAATTCCCAGCAGTACCGCTGACGTCCTACGAATTGGCGAAAGTCGTGCCTTTCCCACCGTCCGAAAACTCGACGATCGCCGGGTAGAATTTACTGTCGTCGAACCCTTTGCTCCTTTCCTGAGAGCCGCTGGATTAGCTATTTTGCCCGCCCATGCGCTGCGGGAATCCGTGGAAACCTTAGATCGCGAAGGAAATCCCGTCTTTCTCTCCACCTGGGGCATTAATACGCCTCCAGAGGAAATTATTGTTAATGGTCCTTACAAACTTGCTACTTACCGGCCTAGTGAACGAGTTTTCTTTGAAAAAAACCCCTATTACTGGCGTAATCCTCAGCCTTATATTGAGCGTATTTCTTGGGAAGTAGTGGAATCTCAAGATACCGCAGTTGTCCAATTTTTATCGGGAATTTTGGATAGTATTCCCGTAAGACCGGAAGATTTTTCCTTACTGAAAAAGCAAGAAGAACGCAATGATTTTAAAATTTTATATGAATTAGAACCGGCCCCCGGAATCACCTTTATGACCTTTAACTTGAATAAAGGTCGTTTGGAAGATAGCAATCGTCCCGTAGTGGACCCGATTAAATCCCGCTGGTTCAATTCTGTGAAATTCCGGCAGGCGATCGCCTATGCAACGGACCGGGAAACTATGATTGAGAATACCTTCCAAGGTCTCGGCAGACCGATCAACTCTCATGTTTCTGTCCAAAGTCCTTATTATCTTTCCCCCGAAGAAGGTTTAAAAGTTTACGATTACAACGTAGAAAAAGCTCGCCAACTTTTGGAAGAAGACGGATTTACTTATAACAATAGAGGCGAACTCTTAGATTCTGATGGCAACCGGGTACGCTTTACCTTAATTACCAATGCCGGGAATAAAATTCGCGAAGCAATGGGTGCTCAAATTAAGCAAAACTTGAGCCAAATCGGAATTCAAGTGGATTTTCAACCCCTCGCTTGGAACGCCGTAATTACAAAATTATCCGATTCTCTGGATTGGGAAGCCCTGATCATTGGATTTGGAGGCGGAACCGAACCCCATTGGTCCTCTAATTTATGGTTACCGGAAGGGCGACTTCATATGTTCAATCAACCTCGCCAAGTTGGACAAACGCCGTTAGTTGGGCGAGAAATTGCCGATTGGGAACGACGCCTGGGGAATCTTTATATTCAAGCCTCCCAGGAAATTGATGAAGCCAAGCGCAAAGAACTCTATGTCGAAACCCAGCGGATTACCCAAGAATATTTACCCGTGATTCAGTTAGTCAATCAACTGTCAATCACAGCAGTTCGGAATCGGGTGAAAGGGGTTAAATATTCTAGCCTAGGGGGAGCATTTTGGAATATTTATGAATTGCAACTAGAGGAATAGTTGTCTGGTAAAATGGCAGTTCTCAGGGCAAAAACCCTCAACTCAATCGCACCGCACGCTTAACACCCACCCATGAATCCCGAAACGCTCCAGTCCCTATTAGAAGCCGTTGCAGCCGGTCAAGTGAGTCCATCTACTGCGGTAGAAGAGTTAAAATATCTCGGATTTGAGCCGGTGGGGGATTTTGCCCGAATCGATCGCCATCGGGCGCTGCGAACCGGCTTTCCAGAAACCATCTGGGGCCCCGGGAAAACACCGGAACAAATCGCCGATATTATACTTTCCATGCGGGAACATCATCCCGTGGTGATGGCAACCCGAATTACTCCCGAGGTGTTTGCCGAGATTGAGGACCGCGTACATGGGTTGTATTATTATCCCACCGCTCGGATCTGTTCCACGGCGATCGCCTCCGCCACGGCGAAATATCCGGGCAAAATCGGCATTCTCTGTGCCGGGACAGCGGACCTCCCCGTCGCAGAAGAAGCGGCGATCGTTGCCGAACTTTCGGGGTTTGAAGTCAAACGGTATTGGGATGTGGGAGTTGCCGGAATTCATCGGTTACTCGCCAGTTGGCGGGCGATCGCTGAGGCAGATGTCCTCATCGTCGTCGCCGGGATGGAAGGCGCATTACCCAGCGTCGTCGCCGGTTTAGCTAATGCACCCACCATCGCTGTTCCCACCAGTATCGGTTATGGAGCCAGTTTTAATGGATTAGCGCCCTTGTTAACCATGCTCAATTCTTGTGCCGCCGGTGTCGGAGTGGTTAATATTGATAATGGCTATGGTGCCGCTATTTTAGCGGGACAAATCCTGCGAACCGCACAACGAGTAACCGAAAATAACAATCCTTGAAACAGGACCAGAAACCGGGTTTTTGCATGAAGTTAATGCAACTTAGCAGAAACTTGGAAAAAACCTGGTTTCTAACCCTTACTCACTCTACTGGCGTGATTTGATGCACCTTAAATCCTGAACCTCTAGGCAAGGGATTTCCCTCTATATCTGTGGGATAGGATTCCATTGGACTTTCTGGGATATAAGGTTGAGCCGCTATATATTCCCCCGAAACTTCCACAGGACGGCCCACAAATTCCTCAAATTGTGCCAATGATACGGCATCAGAAGGACGGAGAATGACCCCTTCTTCTGCCGAGCGATCGCCAATTTGGGTATCTCCCACATCTAACACATAATAATCCCCACCGCCAGCATTCCAAGATTCAATATTTTTTGTCCAAGGCTTTTTAATAACCACCCCAGATAGGGTTATGCTGTCTGACCTTTGTTCCCTACTTATGCTGGTGGTTACCGCTTGCGTTTCCTCCAGTCCAATCCCGACACAACTGGCGAGAGGAAGCAGTAAGACTAGGGAAAATCCGACGAGCGATCGCATCTTGAATCTCTGAATTTTACTAAAGATTAGTAATCTGTTGAGCGAACCATTGCGCTGCTGTGCAATTGGTTTCGTGAGTTAAACGTTCTAGGGTTTGGGATAATAAGGCGATCGGTAATCCCTCAAGAGCTAAGGACTCATTCACTTGTTCATACTTACCATTTTCCTGTAAGCAAAAGGCAATCACCCGTTTTCCTTGAATATCGATCGCCCAATATTCGGGAATTTTTAAAGCCGCATAAAGCTGTTTTTTTTCATCCAAATCCGTTGCCAACGTGGTATCGGAAACTTCACCCACTAAATCGGGAACCCGCCAGACATCCAAATTAATCCGACGTCGTTCCCCGGCTTGCCATTGGGGAGATCCAGCCCCAATATAAACCAGGCGATCGGGTGCGGCCCCTTGCTGGTGCGGTTTTTCCAAAACACAGCCGCCTAAATCATCCCAAATTTGCCCGCGCTGAGAAAACCACAGAAAAAATAGCATGGCAAATAGGTTATTGACTCTGGCATGATCAATGCCTTCATTCCCCCTATCAATCCACAGATACCCTTGATGATAAAAAGCTCGCCCGTCCTCAAAATTGTCAGCATCACAATAGGCTAAATAGTCCTCCCAGGTGGCGGGTTGCCACTTGGGAAGATCAGGGTTTAAATAGGATGAACTTAAAGTTGCAGGATTCATGTATATCCGAGAGTTTATCCCTACTTTCTCTTAATTTAACAGCCATAAAAATAGCCCGCAAGGGCGGGCGAGGGTTGGGGTAGTGCCACACCAGAACAGAGCGATTATCTTAGGCCCACTGCGTCACCGGCAAGGGGCGCTCTTGTAAAATCTCTTGATACATCAGTTCCAACTGGGAAATATTTCGACTCAGGGTATAGCGATCAAGGACGCGCTGACGGGCTTTTCGGCCCAAGTGAGTGATGAACTCTGGCTGATCCTTAAACAGGGGGAGGAGAGTTTTGAGCTGAGTGGTCACTCCTTGAGCCGACAACACCACCCCAGCCCCCTCAGCAAGCACTTCTCCATCGGCACCCACATCGGTGGCAATACAGGCCAAACCACAGGCCATTGCTTCTAATAGGGACAGGGAAAGTCCTTCCACTAAAGAGGGCAAAATAAACACATCTGCTCCTTGCAAAATCTCAATGCGGCGCTGTTCATCCGCCACATATCCCAACCAAATCACATTGTGTTCAGCCCCTGCATAGGCTTGTAACGAGGGAGCCAAGGGACCATCCCCAACGATCGCTAACTTGCAACTCGGGCCCAAGTCAGCTTGCTTCCACGCCTTGAGGAGGGCTTCCACATTTTTTTCCATTGCGATCCGGCCCTGATAGACAAACAGACGCTCGGCGTTGAGTTCAGACTTAATCTGAGAATATCCTGGGGAATACTTCTGGACATCCACCCCATTGGGAATCACCGCCACTTGGTGACTGGGGACCCCAAGTTTACCGAGTAACTCCCGCTGAAGCTGGGAAAACACGATGGTTTTGTCGTAATTCGGCAGAAACGGTGCATACAGTTGATAGGTTAGATGTTGCAGATGCTGCCGTCCCGATCGCAAAGAGCGGTGGTGCGCAAAGGGTGGGTGAAACGTTGCCACCAACGGCAAATTTAACTCTTCACAAATCTCCGGTAGGACAAAATCCAGCGGGGACAGGGTAAGGGAAGCATGAACCAAATCCGGTCTAAGGTCCCGTAATGCCTGAGTCAATACCTTCCGCGATTTGGGAGTCGGAATCGTGTAGATCGTGGACTTATAAAGACAAGGTAACGAGACTTCACAGGCGGCAACCGGCCAGCCATTCCCAGCCTTGAGGGCCAGATTTGACTCCAATTGATGCAGGTTTTCCGCCTCTTCTACCGCTTCTTGTTGAGCGAAATGGAAAAAACTAACCTGATGTCCTCGGTCTAGGAGGGCATTGGTGACTTCACGAGAGTAAGTAACATTGCCACAGAAAGGGGTTTTTTTTCCAAGCCAAGCGATATGCATTTGGGTCTGGGGATTAACGATTAGTGTTAAAGTTAGCAGCTAATGGTGAGAAAGCCGATCGCCCTCGGGGAATGAACCTAATACTCGCCCTAACCTTTAGCCCGTCGCTAACCGCTTTATTCCGGGTGTTGGTTAGAAGGATGGGGTTCTGTTTCGGAAATATACCAGCTTAGGACGCCTCCGGCTATGGCGATCGCCCCCAAACTTAACAGCACCACTTTTAACCCAAACATGGCTTCCGCGACTCCCGCCAGGGCCAGGGGGAGGGTTAGGGCAATATTAATGGCATTATTCTGTAAGCCAAACACCTTACCCCGCATTTCTTCCGGAGTTTCTGCCTGAATGGTGGTTTGCATAGGGACTCCGACAAAGGACGCAAATACTCCCAATACGGTAATCAACCCTAATGCTGCCCAAAGTTGGGAACCGAACAGGGAAAGACTCCCCAAAGAAAGGGCCATCCCAATTGAACCAAACAAACTCAACCGCCGATGGGAAATATGTTGTCCAAAATGCCCCAGAAGAGCGGCCCCCGCCCCCATTCCCGCCCCGGCTGCCGCCAGTAAGAACCCAAACTGATCCGTGCGCAGGGTGGGAATAATTTCTGCGAGACGGACGGCTAACACCGCGAGGGCTGCAAAGATGGAAAATAAAATCACCAGTTGAATTAGCGCACTCTTGATCCGCTGATGATTGCTCAGATAGTGCCACCCATCGCGGATATCTTCAAAAACATGGGGATATTCGGTATCCGGGGGATTGGGTTTTTCCCCAGTTTTCATCATTAATAACAGCAGTCCAGCAATACAGTAACTGCCGCCTACAAGTAGTTCTTTCCCGATGCCGAGCCCATGCCCAATCTGAGCAAAGGTGCGATCGGCGATCGCCAACAGGGGTTCTCCTACCGCAAATCCCACAATGACCGAAGCCATCATGGTGGTGGTGTAGAGAGAATTTGCCGGGAGCAACAACTGTCGTTCTAAAATCAGGGGAAGCACCGCTTGTTCGGCAGGGGCAAAAAATTGGGTGAGGGTGGAGACAAAAAATGTCACCATCAGCATTAAAGCAAATCCCAAGGGGACCGTTCCCAAATGGAATCCTTCAGATAAAAACAACAGGAGTGGCAGGGATAAAACGAAAATTCCCCGCACGATATTGGTCGCAACTAATATTCCTTTTTTAGACCAGCGGTCGGTTAAAGCACCGGCGAGGGAGCCTAATAAAACCGCTGGAATTGTAAAGGCAACCATAATCGCGGAGACCCATCCGCTAATGCTTTGCCCCTCGGCCTGAAAGCGACTCGCCACGAGGCCAATCATCAGGACTAAATACACTTTATCCGCTAATTGAGAGAAGACCTGACCGCTCCAGAGCACTAAAAAGTTGCGGTTTTTTAAGACCGGCATAAACCCACGTTCTGGTTCGGGCGGTGAGGGGGGTTGAACATTTTGTTCCATTGGGCCAGAACCATTTTGAGAGAGATGATGTTCCAATTCTGGCGGTTGTGACGTCACAGCGGGACGAGGTTTGCCTGGGGAGTTAGGCGATCGCCCATTGCTATGACCCGGTTGGCGGTTGTTGCGGTCAATTTCCTCTAGTTTTTCTGCCTGAACCGGACGGCGATAGTGAGCTTGATGATGACTTCCTCCCCGTTGGCTGTTATTTTTTTGAGGAGAATTGGAGGGATTCCAGTGGGGAACCTGTGTTTCTAAATTAGAATCAGATAATGGCATTATGGGTAAAGTTAAAATCGGCTATCTTGAAGGCTTAATCTCAGGGACAAATGTTTATGAGTTTAGGGATTAACGGGCAAGTTAAAAACTCCCCTTTGATGAATGGATAGAGGAATGGATATAGGTATCCATTAAGGTAGCAGAGCGGATGGATTGACCGTAATGATACTGGGCATAATGCCGTAACAAATGTTCAATTGAGACCCACACTTGATCAACCGATGGACGCTCACCCATCATGCCTTGGATCTGTAAATTTAGGTGGGTTTCTTGAGGGAGTTCGGCAGCGGTCAGTTGTTGGAGAATAGCTAACTCGACGGCATTTAATTGGCGATCGACTTTTCGGGGGAGCGTCTGGGCCTGTACTGCGGGAGATGAGCGAGAACTGGGTTCTGATTTAAGAACAACACCCGAATTTGAAGGACGAGGTTCGTTAGCTAAACTCACCGTTCCCCCGGCACTGATACTAAACCCAACTCGCCAGTTTAAAGACTTAAAATCTGGAGTTAGAGGGCGTTGAGTCAGGCAACAAGCATGAACTTGGGGAGCAATTCCCCCTAAAGCCAGTAAGTGATAAATGCCTTGGGTGAGTAAGGGAAGAACTTGAGTGGTACTGGGCCGATCGCCGGTAATAATAAATCCCTCAATTCGACTTAAATGTTCACTGAGTAAACTAAATAATTCTTCTTGGGGGTGGTCACTCAGCGCTTGACAGAGTGCTAATTCCGCCAAATATTGTCCAGCGGTCAATTTGCCCAAATCTTTGCTCAATCCGGGATAGGATTCCAAGGTGTCCGCTTGGGTGATGCGATCGAGCGATCGCCCCTGAGTCAGCACCAACTCGTTCACCACAAATAATCCCGCCCGTCCCCCTAACTTAGACTTGGGTTTCCGAGCTCCTGGTGCCACTGCCCGAATCAAACCACATTCCCGAGTCAAAATCGTTAAAATCCGGTCGGATTCACCCAGGGGGATGCTTTTGAGATTGATACCTGTGGCTTTGTACGTTCGACTCATGTTGTTTGCTTCTCGTTAGAGGGACCTGAGTTGGGCAGGGGCGATCGGTCATTGGTCCTCGTTTGACTCGGTATCCCCTGGGGAGGATAAACCCAAAAAGTGAGGACCCCAAGAAGTCCCTAAGCGAGTCGCACCGGCAATGATTAAATCAATGGCTTGGTCTACGGTACGGATTCCTCCGGATGCCTTAACTCCCACCTGTCCTCGACCGATTTTCTTGAGTAGTTCCACGTCAGCAACAGTCGCGCCACCGGCAAATCCCGTACAAGTTTTTAAATAGGCAACCCCGGCATCCATGCAAATCTCCGCCGCGACTCGCTTCTCTTGATCAGTCAGCAGGTTCGTTTCCAGAATCGCTTTCACGGGTCGATCGGTCTTGTCACAAATCGCCGCAATCTCATCGTGAACGTCGTTATTTTTACATGCTTTCAGCCAGCCAATATTGATCACCACATCCAGTTCGGTGGCTCCATTGTCTACGGCTTCTTGGGCTTCATAGAGCTTGGTTGCTGAAGTGCTGCCTCCCGTGGGAAAGCCAATCACGGTGCAAACTTTGGGACTCTTGCCATGAAGGTAGTTGGTGGCTTGACGAACGTAGGCGGGATACACGCAAACCGAGGCAAATTTGAATCGGTCTGCTTCTTCGCACCACTGTTCTACCTGTTTTGGGGTAGCGGTGGGATTTAGTAGGGAATGATCGATAAGCGGAGCAATATCAATATCTCCCTGATTGACAGCCATTACGGTTTCTCCCTGGTATGTCTGTAACTATTGTAAACTTTTATCAGAATTTTCATGAAACTTAAACATTCTGAGGGTAGAATCATGCTAAATCTGGCTCTCTTCAGTAAAAACCCCCAGCAAAAATCCGCACCCGCACCCTAAAGGGTGGGGAAAAAAGCGGACCAAGCCTGCCTCCGCAAGGCTAGTCAATATCAAGGATTACCAGAAACTCGGTTTCTGACCCCTACCTCATCCGGAATCCGGTTGTAACAGGTCTATAAAAACCCACACCCTTTAGGGTGCGGGTTACAATTTAACGATTGGTGCGGACATAATTTAAGATGCCCCGGGCGATCGCCTCCGCCATCTGGGTTCGTTGTCCCGCATCGGACAAAATCCGGGCATCGTCTGCACCTGTCACAAACCCGACTTCCACCAAAACCGCAGGCATATTGGTATGGCGCAACACATAGAACCGCGCCTGTTTAACTCCCCGGTTTGGCATGGAGGAGAAATCCTGGAGCATACTATTTTGAATCGCCTGGGCTAAATTGCTGCCACTAGCATAATAGTAAGTCTCTAGTCCATTGACTTCGGGACGGGCTCCATTGACTGCATTAGCATGAATGCTGACAAATAAATTAGCATTGACCCGATTGGCTAACTGGACCCGAGGGGCGAGGTCAATGGTGCGATCGTCCTGCCTGGTCATAATTGCGGTAATTCCCTCTCGTTCCAAAATCTCGGAAACTTGACGGGAGATATCTAAAACTACTTCTTTTTCTTGCAGTCCACCAATACCGACGGCACCGGGGTCACTCCCCCCATGTCCGGCATCGATGACTACCGCAATTCGTCCAGCAGGGATAGCGGGAATTTCTGGCTGAATCTGATTTTCGGGGGATACGGAGGGGCTAGGGTCTGGATCGCTGAGGGGAATCAACGCCGCGTTCGGATCCGTGGTGATCATCTCGGTGGGTTCTAACTGGATCGCGAGGCGATCGCCGGATTGTTGCTCCACCCCCGAAACTCTTACTCCGGCAGCGGGTTGGACCAAAACTACGACGGTTTCCGGGTCTTCCTGAGTGGGACGGACCCATAACACTGAAGAACCCCGTTCCGGTTGTAAGCGGTTGACATCATTCCCTAGGAGGGAGGAGTACAAAGTCAACCGATAGGCGAGGGTTTTTTGGTCCCATTCGGTGTTGTATTTTAGGGTGCGATCGGCCTTCACGACGACTTGATTATCAACCAGTTCGATGCCGTGAATGGTGGCTAACCCTGATGTCGCTTGCGCGGTGACTTGGGGAGGCTCTTCCCCCCGAGAACCGGATGAACCCGGGGCGACTGGGGATCCGGAGACTTGGGGGTCCGGTAATTGGACGGTCCATTGGTTCGAGGAATTGCCCTTGACTTCAACTTGTTCGGGGTCAAGGGTGTAACCCGCAGCCAATTCCACTACAATTCGGCTGTTTTGATTATTAACTTGCCCAACGCGAATTTCCCGAATCGTTCCCCCTACCGGCTGAGTCACGCTCTGACGCCCTAGGGTCGTCCCGGGTAGATCTATCACTAATCGCGTTGGATTTGACAACAGTTGAGCGGTGGGTTGCACCCCGCCTGTGGTTGTAAAAGAGAGTTGGTTGCGATCAGACTCAAACTGCCAGCTTTCTAGTTGAGCGGCTTCCACAGGGGGCGCAGCCAACAGAAATGCACTGATCAGACTCGGGAGGATCCAGTTGTGGAGTTTAGCTTTTCTCAATGGGCTGTTTTGACGATAGGGGAAATCGATGGTTTGGGTCACTTTCATACTCTGCTTGCCAACTCTACGCCTGATTTGAGGCTCCCTCGCTATCCTTGAAAGCATTGCACCCATAACTATTTCTTGAGCAGGTTTGGTGCGGGGAGCCAGACCTTAATTGTCATGACATTTGTCGCTATCTTAACAAAAGTTAAGAATGTCCGAAGTATAGCATAGGCTGTTACAAAATATGAAAGCCCTGATTTATTTTTTCAGCCCCTGGATTTACGCCTTTTGCAGTTTAACGACCCTCTCGAATATACTGTAAGATTCCTTGGGCGATCGCCTCAGCCATGCGCGATCGCTCGGTTGGATTGGCAAGCATTCGGGCATCATCGCGACCTGTGACAAACCCGGTTTCTACTAAAACTGCGGGCATATTGGTATGGCGCAACACATAAAATCTCGCTCGTCGCACGCCGCGATCGCGCATATTAGTAAATGACCGCAACATACTCCGGTGAATGGTCTGCGCTAACCGCTGCCCGCTATTGAAATAATAAGTCTCTAACCCATTCACATCGGGACGGGACATACTAATTGCATTAGCATGAATGCTGACAAATAAATTAGCATTGATGCGATTTGCCAATTGAGTTCTGGGGGCTAAATCAATGGTGCGATCGTCTTGGCGTGTCATCACAACAGTGACCCCATTTCGCTCTAAAATTTGTGCGACTTGTCGGGAAATATCTAAGACAACTTCTTTCTCCCGCAATCCGCCAATGCCGACGGCACCAGGATCACTGCCTCCATGTCCGGCATCAATAACGACGACTCGGCGGCTGGTGGGTACTCGGGGAGTCGAAGGGGCGGGAGTTTGGGGCGCAGGGGCGGCAGTTTGGGTGACGGGGGGTGGAACGGCGATCGGTACACTCCTTTCCCCGGCGGCAACGGCTGGGGGAGTCTGCACTGGGGCCTCGGGAATGCTCTCCGGTTGCAACTGCACCATCAGTTGTTTCCCCGAGGGTTGACTGATTTCCCCGACTCGAATCCCTGCGGCGGGTTGCACGAGGACGACGACGGTTTCTGGGTCCTCCTCAAGG
>CBFGOM010000101.1:0-23446 GCA_965650385.1 uncultured Oscillatoriaceae bacterium | reverse complement strand
ATACTTGGAGGGTTGCCTCCTGGGAAAATAGCTCGGTGCCCGGTCACTTTTAAACTCCAAAACTGCCTCCGTTTTCTCTTCATAGAACCGGAGGCTTTTGGATTTTTAGGGTTGCGTTGAAATTATGAACAAAACTGTTCGACACAGCGCACAAAGATTTCTACGCCCATACTCAGAGCGGTTTCGTCAAAATTAAAGCGAGGATGGTGATGGGGATAGGCTAAGTTTTGAGAGAGATTGGCTCCGCCTAGGAAGAAGTAACAGCCGGGGACTTGTTGTAAAAAGAAGCTCATATCTTCCCCGCCCATTGTTTGGCACTCTGGCACAATTCCGGCGGGAGTTTCAACGACATTTTCTGAGACCGATCGCACTAAGCTGGCGATCGCTGGATGATTAATCACTGGCGGATAAAGTTTTTGGTAATCTAACTCATAGCTCGCCCCATGACTATGACAAACCCCCGCAATGATCTGCTCAATCCGTTTAGGTATAATCTCTCCTAATTCTGGATTAAAATAGCGGACGGTTCCGCTCAAGTGGGCAGAGTCAGCAATCACATTTAACGCTTTTCCAGCATGAAGTTCCCCAACCGTTACTACAGCCGATTCTAAAGGATTAACATTGCGGGCGACAATGGTTTGCAATGCCTGGACGATTTGAGCAGTGACTAAAATTGAATCAACAGTTTGATGAGGCATAGCACCATGTCCACCTTTGCCCTGAATATGACAGCGAAAAAACTCGGTTGCTGCCATTAAGGGACCGCTGCGGACCCCAACGGTGCCGAGGGGGAGGTTGTTCCAGAGGTGCAGTCCAATGATGGCATCTACTGCTGGATTTTCTAAAACTCCGGCTTCAATCATGGGTTTTGCACCCCCCGGTCCTTCCTCTGCGGGTTGGAAAATAAATTTGACGGTTCCAGCAAATCGCTCAGGGTGTTGGGAGAGATAGTAAGCGGTTCCTAGGGCGATCGCGACGTGACCATCATGTCCGCAAGCGTGCATTGTCCCCGGATGCTGCGATCGGTAAGGAACCTCATTCTCTTCAAAAATTGGCAGGGCATCCATATCGGCTCGAATCCCGATCGCCTTCCCTGGATTTTTACCTTCCACAATGGCAACGATCCCTGTTTCAGCAATCCCCGTTTGATGGTTGATTCCCCATTCTTGCAATTTTTGAGTAATGAATTCTGCACTTAAATATTCTTTAAAGGCGAGCTCAGGACGTTGATGTAACCACCGACGCCATTCTGCAAGTCGAGGCTGTAAAGCCTGGATTTCCGAACGAAGGCTAGATTGATTAATTGGCTGTGGATTAAGAGATGTAGAAAACATGGGCTAATTTTTTTACAAAATATAGAAGCTTAAACGATAATTAATTGTTTTTTCACTTTAATTTAATAAGAATAGCTTTTATTTAAGTAAAAAAACGGCAATACTGTATGTTTTAATTCAGTAATTTTACGGATTAAAACTTTTAGTATTTCCCCTATTTTAATAGTTCACAATAGGTAAACGGGGTAGAAGTAGTTCAAGGTCCAGATTAGAAGCGACTTGAACAAGGTGGTCTAAATTCTGGCAATCCTCCAAAAAGGGAATAGTGCCTATGACACGAGTTTGAGTTAAAGATTCGATTAAATCGATGGGAGTTAAATCGGCAACTTCTGATTCAGAACGAGGATGGACACAATTGAGGATGATTCCGACTAACGGCACGGCAGATTGTCGGGCGAGGGCAACATTAGCAACAGCAGCGGCGATCGCCCCTAATCTCACCGGAACAACTAACACGGTGGGAATACGCCAATCATGGGCTAAATCAGCTACGGTCAACTCCCAAGAAATCGGGGAACCTAATCCACCCACACCTTCTACGAGGACGAAAGAGGAACGCTCTTGCAGTTGGGTAAACACCGGCCAGAGCTGTTTGAGGTCTACAGAACGACCTTCCCGATAGGCGGCAATGGGGGGTGCAAGAGGGGCCTGAAAATATAAGGGAGTAATTTCTTCTGGGGATTGTTTTAACTGAAACAGCCGTTGATAGAGTTCCCGATCGCCAGTTCCGGATTGCAACGGTTTCATGAGGGCCAGGGATCTGCGGGGATAATACCGTTGCCAATAGGCGGCGATCGCGGTGGTCACCACAGTTTTACCCGCATCCGTATCCGTTCCGCTAATCAGTAATGCGTTCAATTTGTTCTCCCAATCCTTGGTCATCAGTTTAGCAATCTGTTAGGTTCTAGTCGCTGATACTCATCTCAATTTCATAGTTGATCCCAGCTCCTGCGGCTACATCAATTTTATAATCTCCTGGGACGGAAACTTGAGCTTGCCATTGCACTAGCATTGCACCCTCTTCAACCATTTGACCGTTGGGATCGTGGATATCCAGACCGATCGCCCCAGAAACCACAGATACCTTCAGAATCTCCCCTCTATTAACATTCACCAAATAGCGTTTTTGTTGGCTCGTTGTGCGCCCGTTTATTTGCCTGCTGCTGCCTCTGGAAACTTGAACGCGTTGAATTTCGATCCCCGGAGTCGGATCGGAAGTCGGTGTTGGTACGGGTATCGGTCTGGGTTCTGGGGTGGGTTCGGGTCTGGATTGGGGACTTGGACTCGGGGCAGGTTCTGGCCTAGACTCGGGACTCGGACTCGGGGCAGGTCGGGGAATAGATTCTAAGCGTTCTGGCGCAACAGGAGACAGTCCCCCGGCAGAATTAGAAGGGGCGGATTCAGGGATGGAGGAGGTGCGATTTGCCCGAGTGATTCGCAGCTCAAAATTACTGGGGGAAAATCCGGGCAAACTAAATAACTCGATCTCGTATTCCCCAGTTTGTTGTAATCTTCCTGTCCATTGAGTGACACCTCTGGATTCCCCAAGCGCCATCCGGTTGGGACCCCATACGTTCATTAGAATCCCTCGATTGGCAAGGCTGGCACTGAGCACTTCACCGGCAGTGCCTGGAACGACGTATTTAATAATTTCGTTTTCTTCCACAGTGCCTTCTACAGCAGTAGTTACCCCGCTGGCAACGTTGAGGGGAATGGTAGAAATAATAGGGTCGGCTGGGGGTGGGGGTTCTGGTTGTTGAGAACCGGGGCGTGGAATGTTGGGAATGAGCAAGGGGTTAGAGGAGGTTCCAGGGGGAGAAGGGGTGGAGTCGGGATTGGGAGAGGGGGTTGTGGGGGAGTTTGGGAGAGGGGAAGGGATCTGTGGAATAGGTGGTTCAGACAGGTCCGATTCAACATTGGAAAATAATGGAGCAGGATTTTTCTGAACATCGGGGCGATCAAGCTTTAAGAAAGAACGGACGACATTCCAAGACCCTAATCCACTCAGGAGAATGATTGCAAAGATTCCCAGAGCGATCGCGATCGGGTGGTCAGATAAAGAGTCAGAACTGGAAGAGATTCCTGATCGGGCAGTGTTGGGGTTGAGTGGGGGGGAACCCACGGGATTTCGACCCACGGCAATTGTAGCCAGTTCGGATCCAGAAGGATTGTTGTATTGAGGAATCGGGCGTTGGACACTTAATTGGCCGAGGACCAGCAGGACTTCCTTTGCATATTGGTAGCGATCGCCCGGTTTATAACTCAACATCCGATTCAAGATGCGGGCCAATTCGGGCTGTACAGGATGGGGGACAAATCGTTCCCAGTGCCACACCAGCTTGACATCATCAAAAAGGTCTTGGGGTTCTCGTCCCGTGAGTAAGACGACAACAGTCACCGCTAAAGCATAAAGATCGCTACTGGGATAAGCTCGACCCGTTTGCATTTGTTCGCTCGGAGCATAGCCTAATTTTCCCACAGTGGTAGCCGCAGTCCCCTGTTCCGGAAATTGAATCAGGGTAGCGAGTTCTTTCACCACTCCAAAATCAATCAAGACCGGCCATCGGTCAGATTCGCGGCGAATGATATTTTCAGGAGAAATATCTCGATGAATAATTCCTTGGCTGTGGATGTAATCCAAAATAGGTAAAAGTTGCTGCATCAACTGCAACACTTCCGTTTCAGAAAAGCGCTTACCTGCGGATTTATACTCTTCGAGGAGGGTCCGATAGGTTTTTCCGGCTACATAATCTTGAACTAAAAACAGCCTGCCTCCTTGTTCAAAGGTGGCTCTAAACTGGGGAATTTGAGGGTGTTGAATTTGATAGAGGATGGCTGCTTCTCGTTGGAACAATTCCAGGGATTTGACTTGGGCATGACTGCCATTTTGAGCCGGAATAAATTCTTTGAGGGCGCAGCGTTCGTTAAACCGCCCCTGATCTTCAGCAAGATAGGTGCGGCCAAACCCTCCCTGACCTAAGAGACTGAGTATATGATATCGGTTTTGTAAGATGGTTCCACTAAAAATTGCGGTTTGCATAAAAGTTAAGTTTTAGTTTAAATCAGAGGGATTGAGGTTTCTTTGATAGGGTTGAACTTAAGAGAGGCGATCGCAGCGATCGCCATTCCAGAAGTCACAGAGCGGTGGCGATCGCCCCTTATTTATAGATCCCAGGTTGATTCAGCCAACCGGGTTAAGCGATATGAGTCTTTATTTTTTATTCAGTCTCTTCAGGTTGGCTGCGATCAACAGTTCAGCTTACCCCCCTTCTGAGTCCCCACTCTGCCCCCTAGTGCTGACTGAGTTTCCTCTATCTATTCTGGCAAAGTTATTTTAGGAGGACTCTCCTGAGAAACCCGCTCAACCTCAAAATCCTCGATATTTGATTCATAACGATTGAAGATGACGCGCATTTCATCATAAGCCAAGGCCGCAGACCGACCACGCGGGGTGGGACATTGGACCTGTAGCAAGGTTTGAAAACCGCCAAACTCTTCATTGATATAGAAGGTTTTGGGGCACTCGAAACTGATAAAGCCTTCTAAAGCTAACTGATTGAGAGCTGCAATTCCTAAAGGCGAGTTGAGAACATATTCCCATTGTTGCGAGACTTCTGAATCGTTCATGGGACGCCACTGCTGGGATTGAGCTTGAGGGAGATTAGGGGGTTGGCCGGAGGTAGGGGAGGTTGCTAAACAACTGGCGATCGCCAGGGTGACTCCGACTCCTAGATAACGGGCAATCCGAATGGCTGCGTGAGCCATCGGTTGGATGGTATCAGTTGGATTCATAAACACTCTTGTTTTAAAGTGGATAAAGCTCAAATTGGGCTAAAATTTACGACGCTCATCAAAGCATCACAGGATCAGAGGAAGGGTTGGCGAGTTTTGGGGTTTAAGTGGATATCAAT
The DNA here is from genome assembly GCA_965650385.1 of uncultured Oscillatoriaceae bacterium. GTDB lineage: Bacteria > Cyanobacteriota > Cyanobacteriia > Cyanobacteriales > Laspinemataceae > Laspinema. The sequence continues at coordinate 18,201 of CBFGOM010000101.1, read as the reverse complement.
CCGAATCCTACAACCTCGATCCAGTGCAGGGGAAAACACGGGTTTTCTTTCTCCCATTTGTACACAAAAGACTAGAAATTTCAGCGAAAAACTTAGGTTCTTGTCTAACCCCTTAAGACTTTATCTCTATTCTAGGACTAGCCTGAAAGCTTGGCTTTTACCATTTCTTGAACTTTTTTCCCTTCTACCTTGCCTTTGAGCTGTTCCATAACCGGCCCCATCACCTTGCCCATATCTTTGGGAGAGGTCGCACCCACTTCAGCCACAATTCGATCAATTGCCGCACTTACTTCTTCATCAGATAATGGCTTGGGCAGATATTCTTCCAAAATTGCCAATTCTTGGGCCTCTTGGGCAGCAAGTTCCTCTCGACCACCTTGCTGATATTGTTCGATGGACTCTTTGCGTTGCTTGGCTAGTTTGAAGAGGATTTCTAGTTCTTGTTCTTCAGTTAAGCTATCCTGCCCCAAAGGTCTGACGCTTACTTCCTTTTCTAAAATCAATTTTTTGATACTGCGTACTGTTTCCAGACGAATCTTATCTTTGGATTTCATCGCCGTTTTGATGTCTTCGTTAATTCGTTCCTTTAAGCTCATAAATCCTCACTTTTTTTAATGATTAACCGTGAATTTTGGAAAACCGACTCAGGGAGGCAAAGGAGCAAGCCAGCCTACTTCTAGCCTAGCTGCAACTGAGGGGAGTCGGCAATGATCTAGGAGACATCTTGGCATAGAGGGAAAATTGACAGGACAAAATAGGGCTGGATACTTAATTGCTCTGGCTGAAGCAAAAAGGGATCCTAGAGATTTAGCCTATCATTATCCACGGTACGGGCTTGGCGATCGCTCCAGTTGTCCTGTCTCTACGCAGAATCCATATTCCTGGGTAAATATAGCCCTACAAACCCGATGGTGCATAGATTAGAGGGTCATCTGTTTCCCTCACCCCCATTGATTAATTTAATTTAGACCCAAATTTCTTTATTGCTTTGGATAGAGATCCGAGAAAATAATGACGAAAAATTCCGATTGAGGTGATAAAATTTGAACCAATGAACGTCCGATAAAGTGCCTGCCGTGATCCGTTCTGCTACTTTAACCCTCCAGCCATCTCTGGCTACCTTTGCTGACCATAGCCGTCTGCGACTGTTTTCAGGTTCTGCTAATGTCCCGCTGTCTCAAGAAGTGGCTCGCTACTTGGGAATAGATTTGGGACCAATGGTCCGGAAGCGGTTTGCTGATGGTGAACTTTACATCCAAATTCAGGAGTCAATCCGGGGATGTGATGTTTACCTGATTCAGCCGTCTTGTTATCCGGTGAATGACCACCTGATGGAATTGCTGATTATGATCGATGCCTGCCGACGAGCCTCGGCAAGGCAAATTACCGCCGTAATTCCCTACTATGGCTATGCTAGGGCCGATCGCAAAACAGCCGGACGAGAGTCCATTACCGCCAAACTGGTCGCAAATTTAATTACCCAAGCCGGTGCAAGTCGGATTTTGGCAATGGATTTGCACTCAGACCAAATTCAGGGTTATTTCGATATCCCCTTAGACCATGTTTATGCCTCGCCTGTCGTGTTGGACTACCTCGTTAGTAAACAACTCTCTGACATTGTGGTAGTTTCCCCAGACGTGGGAGGCGTGGCGAGAGCCCGAGCATTTGCCAAAAAGTTAAACGATGCGCCTTTGGCGATTATTGATAAACGTCGGCAAGCTCATAATGTGGCCGAAGTTATGAATTTGATTGGTGATGTAGAGGGCAAAACGGCAGTGCTGGTCGATGACATGATCGATACTGCTGGCACGATCTGCGAAGGTGCTCGCTTACTCCGGAAAGAAGGAGCTAGACAGGTTTATGCCTGTGCAACTCATGCCGTTTTTTCTCCTCCCGCAGTTGAACGCCTTTCTACAGGGGTGTTTGAAGAGGTGATCATTACCAATACAATTCCGATCCCTGAGGATAAGCGCTTTAAACAGTTGACTATCCTTTCGGTTGCCAATTTATTGGGTGAAACCATTTGGCGGATTCATGAAGATAGTTCCGTTAGCAGTATGTTCCGCTAAGTTAATGCGGATGGACTCACTAGTGAAACCAACCGCATAAGTGTCAACGCAGGTATCAGCCTGCGTATTTTCATGATTTAGCCCGCCTGTGCGGGCTTCTTTGGGTGAAGTTCAAGTCAATTAGGCCGGGACAGGATTTCTCAGGGAGTTCCAGCCATGAGCTTCCCTAAGTTTACACGGATTTGGTTCAGGCTCTTAAAGCTATTTAGAGCCGCTTTTTCGGGAACTGAACCGATTAGTTTTTTATAAAAAATGAAGCCTAAATTTAAAGATACTCTGACATGGCAGCAAGCCGAAATCCTGATGCAACCGGCGTTGATTCGGGTTTTGGATAATATTCGCAAACAACTGGAAGAGTCTACTTGGCAAGGCACTTATGAAGATGTGGAAACCCCTTTTCCTGGCTACCTGCTTTGTTTAAAACAGGGAGAAGTGGAACACCAGTTTAATGTTTGGGAACTGTGCTTTGAAATTTGCTTTCAAAATTATAGCCCGACTCATGCCGCCCAGGAAAGTTGGGAGGTGGAAATTGATAGCAGTTTGATTGATGAAACGGGGGAAGTGGATTGGAATCGACTGGATGAAAAAGCAAAACAGTTGGTTCAGGAAATTTTTGCCAATTTGCCGAAGCTGTAGGAAGGTTGAATCTGTCTGATAGCCTATGAACAGGTAATTTACAGAAAACCAGGGATGGCTATGACTGAGGAATTGCGTAAGCTTCAAGCGGCGAGTGGTGCAGTCTTTGCAGATTCAGACTCAGAAATTCAGGTTCCAGTCAGTTATGGAAACGAACCAGAGGCGATCGCCTCGGCATATCAGGCTGTAGCATTGTTTGATCGCTCAGATTGGGGCCTCATCCAAGTCAGCGGTAGCGATCGCCAGCGTTTTTTACATAACCAAAGCACCAATGAGTTCCAAAAACTCCCGCCAGGACAAGGATGCGATACGGTTTTTGTCACCTCTACGGCAAGGACCATCGATTTAGCAACGGCTTATATGACGGAGGATACTACTCTGTTGTTGGTTTCTCCGAGTCGCCGTCAGAGAATTATGGAATGGCTCGATCGCTATCTGTTCCCTGCCGATCGAGTGGAGTTGCAAGATATCACCAACTCGATGGCGACGTTTAGTTTAATGGGTCCGGGAAGTTTGGCCCTGTTGGCCCCCTGGGGCGTAGTAGGCGATCGGCCCTATGGCAGCCATCAACTCCATTCGATCGGGGAGATTGAGGTGCGAGTTGCAGTAGGCAGTGGATTGGCCCTACCTGGCTATACCTTAATTTGCGATCGCAATGATGCCGCATCCCTCTGGAAACTCCTCACCGATGGGGGTGCCGTTCCCTTGGGAACTCAAGGGTGGGAACAACTGCGAATTCAGCAAGGACGTCCTCTACCCGACTGCGAATTGACAGAGGATTATAACCCCTTAGAAGCTGGGTTGTGGCACAATATCTCCTTTGATAAAGGCTGCTACATCGGACAAGAAACGATCGCGCGGTTGAATAGCTACAAAGGGGTGAAGGTCCAACTGTGGGGGGTAAAACTCAACGCACCTGCAACACCGGGAACCTCCGTGACAATGGCAGAAGAGAAAATTGGCACTCTCACCAGTTACACAGAAACTGCGGAAGGACCTTTTGGATTAGCCTACATTCGCACGAAGGCAGGAGGTGCGGGTTTACAAGTGCAAGTGGGTGAAGCAACTGGGGAGGTTGTAGATATCCCCTTTGTCACCCGAGGATATTTAGCTTAGGGTGGGTCATTGGTCATTTGTTGTTGGTCCTTGGTATTTTTTAAAGACTGAGGGCCAACAATATTTTTGTAGTTTTTGTCAACAATCGCTGACCAATGCCCAATGACTATTGTCCTCGCCGTTCTTAAGTTAAACTGGTAAGGAAAGAAATCAAACAATCGTGAGGCGACAAGGGCTACACTTCAGATGGGAAAATTACCTAATGACTTCCAAAGAAATCTCTCGAAGTTATTATCTCGTGTAGAACTTGGAGAAGAAATTATTATTTTAAATCAACTTGGCGATCGCCAAGTTGATTTCGATTCGTCCCTCATCTAATCGGCAAGCCAGTTTAGGGCAAGATAGAGGGAAATTTATCGTCCCAGAGGACTTTAATGAACCTTTGCTACGAGAGATTTTGGCAGGATTCGCGGGAGATGAAGAGTGAAACTTTTATTGGATACCCAATGCTGGTTATGGTGGTTTTGCCCAACCAGAACAGTTAAACGAGCAAGCAATCGCCCTCATTGCCGATGACAACAATGAATTGTGGTTTTCGGTTAAAAGTATATGGGAAATAGCTATCAAAGTAGCCAATGGAAAATTGCCGTTACCAGAACCAATTGATACCTACATTAATAGCCACATAACGTTGTTAGATATACGAATACTAGAAATTAAAACAGGTCATGCGTTACGAGCCGCTGCTTTACCATTCCATCATAAAGACCCCTTTGATCGCATTTTAATTGCTCAGGATCATAGTGAGGATATGACCCTTTTGAGTGCCGATATAATGTTCAAAAAATACAATCATATTTCTCTTTTTTGGGCTGCTAGTTAGTCCAGTTACTCAATTGCTTGGGGAGAAATGCTCTTGCCTGAGCTTCACGAACGCTCATTTAGGAACTGGGTTTCTTAATACCATCTGTCTCACCCAGCCCCAAAGTTTATAGAAACTCGGTTTCTTTTGTTACTTGTTCAGAGGCAATGTGGGCCAACCCGAAATGACAATTGACCCATTACAAATCAGTATTTTCCTCTTAATGAGGGTGAAACTTGGGGTATAGCATTCCCTTAACAGGAATCCCTCCCTGAAGATGTTTCTCGACTACGGTTTTCACTTCACTAGGTTGCACCTGAGAATACCAGGTTTCTTCAGGGAGGATGAGGACCATTGGTCCATTGCCACATTGTCCCAAGCAGCTACTACTTTCAATGGTGACATCAGGAATGGGTAAGGACTGAAAGGCGGCGAGGACTTTTTGGGAACCTTGTTTTCGGCAGGTGCGATTTGTACAGATTAGGACTCTTTTAGGGGTCAATGGCCTCAAAGGAAAGAATTAAATAGCGGGTAATTCCTAATTTGCTGACTAACTCCGCACCGGCGGTAATTTTTTCGGTTTCGGCTGCACCATTCTCGCGAAAGAGTTTACGAACTAAGGGATAGGTGGGTAAGGTATTTCGGGTGATATCTTCTTCTAATCGGGTTATAAATCCCGTATTTTGGGCGAGTTTTCGATAGGTTGATAAGGAAAAGTTGCTTTTAATTGTGCCATAAGTGTTATGGACTGAAGTTGTCAAAAATTTACCAATTAAGTGAGTGAAGGGTAGGCTGAATTTTAAGGGAACAAAATCGCAGATTGCAAGATATCCTCCGGGCTTTAAAACGCGGCGTGCTTCTTTAAAAAAGGTCTCGCGGCTGGGAAAATGAAAGATGCATTCTACGGCAAGGACGACATCAAAGGAGTTATCTTCAAAGGGTAAGTTGCAGGCATCGGCACAGACAAAGGAGATGGAGTTTTGATTAAGGGGATGGACTTGCGATCGCGCCCGTTGGAGTTGGCGTTCGTCGATATTGACTCCCACCATCTCTAAGTTAGAAAACCGTTCGTTCAGACTGGCGATCGTGCCCCCAAACCCACAACCACAATCAAGAATTTTCAATCCGTCGGTGATTTTAGCAGCATCGCAAACTCGCCGGGATAGTTGTTCGGCAGCGTTGGCGAAATCAGGAATGGAACCATCGGCGCTGCGGGGGTCTTCCCAGTATCCCCAATGAACGTGCCGACCAAATGCAGCGATCGCGGTTTGATTTTGGTCCTTTAAGAGTTCCAAAAGGTGGTCGAAATACGGGAGGTGAACTTTAGAGGTCATAGGAGTTTGGACTATAAATTGTAAGAATGCTCTAGCCAGTTTTTGCTTCCCCTATTTTATCGTGAACCTGGGGAATTTTCTAGTCTGATTTTCCCGGTTGCTAACTGAGGGATGAGGTTAAAGAACGATGAAAATATGGCAATTTTTGATGGAGTCTGTAGAAAGCAAACTTTTTACTAAATAGTGATTTGCTCCCACCAATCTTCCGTAAGAATGCCTATCAGCTTTTTAAATGGTGGGTGGGCAATGAATCAGGAATCAAAGTCAATGGTCTTGTTTTTTGGAGTCTTATCCAGTGCGATCGTATAATCGGAATTTATAGCGTTGTCATCGATTGGGGTATGGACCTGTGTTCCAACTGTTGTACTCTCTGACTCGAACCCTTGAGCCATTTTTAGTCCCGATTTGCTTTGTTAGTGCGTGGGTTCTGGTATTGTTGCTGGGGTGGAGCCTTTTTAGTGCGATCGCAGCAGCTACCACCAATGCCAAGCGAATGCACCAGATTCCCTGTGCCTATTGCGTCTTTTTTACCAATGACCCTCGGTTGAAATGTCCTGTCCATCCCACGCGGGCAATGTCCGAAGAGGCGATCAATTGTGGGGATTTTCGGAATTGAACGATGGGTCATTATTAATTAAGGGCTAATTTCTAACAACACTTTTAAAACCCCTCGGCGTTGGGCGTGTTCAAAGGCGGCGATCGCTTCGTCAAGGGGATATTTAGCTTGAATTAAATGCTTGACATTTATCTTGTTTTGTGCTAGAAGCTCTAAGGCTTTGGGAAAGGGACCGCAACGGGACCCGATTAGGGTAATTTCATCCACCACCAGGGACGAGATATCGAGGGTGAGGTGACCCGCATAAGTGCTTTTAAGGACGAGGGTACCCCGGGGACGTAGGGCGCGACGGGCGATGGTAAATCCTTCAGGGTTGCCGGTACATTCTACGGCGATATCAAATTGGCGGTCTGTAACGGCATCGGCAAATCCCGTTTTAATGCCTAGGGACTCTAAATTCTCTAGTTTGTCCCGATGTCGCCCGACTGCCAGCAAGTCACACCCTGTGAGGGCAAGAGTTTGGGCGACTAACTGCCCTAACTTGCCATCACCGACGACTAAGATGCGATCGCCTGGGGTGATGGGAACTTGTTCCTGAATTTCTAAGGCAGCGGCGATCGGTTCGGTGAACGTTGCCATATCGGTGGTAATTGTATCTGGTATGGCATAAAGGTTTTTAACCGGCAGGGTCAAATATTCGGCAAATGCGCCATTGCGATTGACAATTCCCAACACGGTGCGATTTTCGCAGTGGGTGGGTTGTCCCCTCCGACAAAACCGACAGTTTCCACAATAGGCGTTAATTTCTCCGACAACGCGCTGATTGTGCAGGGATTCGGGTCCGCGTTCCACCACACCCACGAATTCGTGACCTAAAATGCCACTGTAGGGATAATAACCCCGCAGCAGTTCAAGGTCGGTATTGCAAATTCCCGCCTGTAAAACTCGGATGAGGGCTTCGCCTTCTGGGGGTTCGGGAATGGGAAGTTGCGATCGCAGTTGCAATTGCTGATTTTCTAGCCAGACTCCTTTCATGGTTCTCCGTCCTGACAACAGAATTAAGGTCTATTTTACCGGGAATCGCTCGTTCTAAACGCTTAAATTTTTTAGTTTAAAACTCCATCATGTCTGCATCTTTACCCTATGAATTTCCGAATCCTACCCCACCGGGGGCGATCGAAGTAAAAGAGTATCCCGAATATCGGGCGGTGACTTACAGCCATTCGGGAAATGTTCAACAAGCCAGCCAAGTCGCTTTTAATCCGTTATATCATCATATTCGCACGAATCAAATTGCTATGACTACCCCGGTAGAAGTGCGGTATTTAGATGGGTTAAGTCCCGAAGCAACAATGTCTCAAACGGCTGAAGTTTCTTTTTTATATCCTAACCGGGATATTTGGCCGCAAACTCTAACCGATGAGGTTAAAGTTACGGATTATCCTCCCATGACTGTGGTGAGTATTGGGATTCAAGGGGCTTATAGTTGGGCGAGTTATGAGCAACATTTACAACGGTTGCAAGGCTGGCTGAAGGAACATTTAGAGTATGTGGTCATCGGCCCGCCTCGCCGGTTGTTGTACAATTCTCCAATGACTCCGGAAGCGAGTAAACTCAGTGAGGTGCAGATTCCCATTACTGGGGTTAATTCTTAATGGGATTAGATAACCTTTTTGGATTTGGTGCTTTTTTAAGTTGACCCTTGAAAAATTGGGATTTCTATTGCAAATTCTGACCCTAAATCTGGCATAGCGTGACAGGAAAGGTGACCTTTATGTTTTTCGACGATAATTTGATAACAAACGGAAAGTCCTAATCCCGTCCCTTTGCCTACAGGTTTTGTAGTGAAAAAGGGGTCAAAAAGTCGGGCTTGGATTTCTGGGGTCATGCCAGGACCATTGTCAATGATGCGAATGGTTATGCGATCGCCGGTGACTGCGGTGAGAATCCGAATAGTAGGGGACTGGAAATCTGGGGGTTGCGGTAGAATTTCTCCTGAGTTTTTGCTGTACTTTTCCTCTAAAGCATCGATCGCATTATTGAGGAGATTCATAAAGACTTGATTCAATTGTCCGGCATAACATTCTACGGCTGGGAGTACGCTAAATTCTGGGATAATATCAATTTCAGGTCGCTTATCTGTCGCTTTAAGTCTACCTTGCAAAATCAACAAAGCGCTTTCGATACCTTCATGAATATTGACTCGCTTCATTTCTGCTTCATCGAGGCGGGAAAAGGTGCGGAGTGAGCGCACGATGCCTCGAATGCGTTCAGTTCCGACTTTCATTGACCCTAAAATTTTCTGCAAATCCTCTTGCAAAAAATCCAATTCTATGTCTTCAAGCTTATCGGCAATTACTGGGTCTGTTTCTCCATACTGTTGGCGGTAGAGTTCGACTAAATCTAATAAATTTTCTAGGTAATCGCGAACATATCCCAAATTTCCAGAAATAAAATTAACGGGATTATTAATTTCATGAGCAATCCCTGCGACCATTTGACCCAGGGAAGACATTTTTTCCGATTGAATTAACTGGGTTTGTGTCTGTTGCAGTTGCGTTAGGGTAGCTTCGAGTTGCTGATTTTTTTCTTGCAATTCTGCTGAAGTCCGATGTAATCGTTCCACGGTGTCACGCAAAGCGGTTTCCGCCTCAACGCGATCGCTGATATCTCGGGCGACACCAATTAATCCAATCGGATAACCTTGGGCAGAACGATATACAGTTTTTGAAGTTAAATAGGTCCGGGGTTGAGATAAAGGAGAATCCGGATTCAAGGGTACAATTTCTTCTTCTAAAAGTTGAGTCTCTCCCTCTAACAAAATCCGGTGGTCATTTTTCATCCGTTGCCTTGCAGTTTCTGGGGATAGTAATTCTGTATCATTTTTCCCTAAAATTTCATCCACTGTCTTTCCAATCGCTTGTGCCCCGGCAGAATTAATGGAGAGATAGCGCCCTTGAAGGTCTTTGACAAAAATACTATCGGTTGTTCCTTCAGAGATAGCTTGCAACAAATTGTAGCTTTCTTGTAATTTCTCTTGGGCGCGTTTGCGTTCCGTGATGTCGCGCACAAACAGGGTGTAGAGTTGACCTTGGGGTAACAAAACATGAGCGATCGCCAGTTCAATGGGAAAAATTGTGCCATTTTTACGCTGTCCGACTAATTCATAGGCTGAATTATTCTCCCCAGGCTTTTTACGAGTATTCAAAAATAGGGTCAAATAGGCATCAATTTCTTGGTGCATTAACCAAGGCATCAACAGTTTCAAATTTTGCCCTTGTAGTTCTGATTCGCTATAGCCAAACAGTTCCAAAGCAGCGGTATTCATCCAGTGAATTTTGCCGCCATCAGTGATGGCAATAGTCCCCTCGGGGGCGGCTTCTAACATCGCTTGATATTGATGAGAATTGCGCTTTTCCCGGTCTAAACGTCGGTTACTTTGGTAGACAAAAAGTATCCCTGCGGTACCAATCATCAAGGCAGCGATTCCCGTGGCGATCGCCGGACCCGGTAGGTAGGATGAGCGAATTTTTTGAACTTCAAGCTGGGTCAAAACGGCCCCATTTAAGTCGGAAACGGGGGCATAAGCAACGATCGCCGGAATCCCTTTGTCATCGGTAATCAACTGACTGCCAGTTTCCCCAGCGATCGCCCGTTGGATAGCATTGGCGAGTTCTGAATTCGGCGTGACGGGAATCCAGGGGCGATCGCTGGCGCTTCCCTGTTGCCACATCACTGGGGAATCGTCCGTTTCCACCCAGGCGATCGCCACCCGCATCCCTGGCAGTTGAGGCAATTGATAAGCTTGTTGGGCAAACTCCCAGGCAGTTTTCGGGGTATTTGTAACCGTAGCAATCCCCTGGATTAACTGGGCTTGAATCTGGACGAGTTGTTCTAGGTGCGATCGCCCTTGGAAAAGGACCATCCGATCCAGCAGATAAATCCCCATTCCCGCTGCTGCCATTGCGATCGCCGTGAACCACACTGTCCAGTAAACCAGTTTTTGGCGGTTATTCGGGCGATCGGTTTCCTCGCCTCTATCCTGCTTCTGGGAAACACCCTTCATGGAATTCCTCACCGAGACTTGCTTGACTGTTTAACATCTATTGCCTCAGTTTAAGCCAGCTTACGGAGAATCATTCCCCCTGGATATGGACGACTAATTCTCGATAATGACCTTGTTGCCGGTGTTCCCAAATATAAATTCCCTGCCAGGTTCCAAGCACTAATCGACCTCGATTGATAGGAATTTGCTCACTGGTATGGGTGAGGGCTGTGCGAATATGGGCGGGCATATCATCGGGACCTTCGGTACTATGACGGTAGCGCCGTTGTTCGGGGACTAAATCAGAAAAGAAATGTTGTAAATCCTCTAAAACATCCGGATCGGCATTTTCTTGTAGCAATAAACTGGCGGATGTATGGCGTAAAAACAGGGTACAGAGGCCCGTTTGTACGCCAGATTTTTCTACAATTTCTTCGACCTTATGGGTGATTTTAGCTAGGGATTTTCCGGTGGTTTTTAGTTGCAAAATTTGTTGATAGTACGTCATAACTTTAATCGGTAAAAGGGTTAAGGTTCAGAGGCAGATGAGGTTTGGAAATAATCGACCACAGCTTGGGCGATCGCTTCGGTTCCATCTTTGAGTAAAGGTTCGGTTGATTGTGGGGGGAAAAGAGGTTCTCGCAAAAAGTCCCAATTTCCGTGAAAAAACTCTTCCTCAGTGACAATTTTGTGATGAGAATGTTGTTGGATTCCCTGGAGTAATAAAGGGGATTCCGCAAACCCTTCTCGGGTGAGGGAGACAATCGGCACATTTTGACGACAAGCTTCTGAAAAGGTGCTGAATCCCGGTTTAGAAACCACTCGCCCACAAACTGGCATAAAATCCACAGGACGAAGGCGATCGCCATTGGTTTGATTGTCAATTTTAACTAAATTGGGCAAATCTGGCGCATGGCGGTCAAAGGTGATAAATTGCCAGTCGGGAAAGTATTCCAAATTATGATAAGGAATTTGTTCTAGTCCCAATCCGCCAAACGTGAGTAAAATGGTTTGTTCGAGAGAAGATTTTAGTCCCCATTCCTGGCGAAGAGTTTCCGGTTGATGGCGAGGAGTTCCTCCCGTTAAACCCACATCTTCAATCATTGGAAATGCACTCATTTGTTCGTGGAAAGGCATCCGAAATAAGCAGGTACATTGGCTGAAACAGTCCGCAATCCAATCGGCAATGGATTCAAATTCACCTCCCCAAGGACGGTAGATAAAATCCCATCCAAAATTGCTCATCATCCAGACGGGAATGCCTGCGGTTTGACCAATTTTGGCCGCTAAAGGGGGAATATCCCCCAAAATTAATCCCACCCGATTCAGTCGAATAAAGTTAACTTCCCCAGCAATAATAGAGGATTTTCGTTTGCGAATTTCTTGCAATTTTTCTAAGGTAGCTACCTTATCCATTTTCAAGCTATCTGCCTGAATCACTCCCACATCTAATGCCCTTTCCCGTAATATAAAATCTCCAGACATATAACTTTCGAGTAACCACCGGGGTGCGGTGGTGACTAAAATTAATAGAATATCTGGATTTAGCTTTTGAATTGCTGCTGCCACTGAGGCGGCACGGACTGCATGACCAAAACCATGATTGGTAATAGCAAGATAAAGAACGGGTCGAGTTTTCACGGCCTATATCAGCTAAGAAATTGCAACAAAATACAGTGTAGATATCACGTAGAGAGCCAATATATTGATTGGTTATCTACGGTTATCTTAAGCTAATTCTAGCCTATTTCTTCCCTGGCTCAAAATCAATGGGATGATTAGGGAAATCCTTGACTCTTTTTTAAGATTTTAACAGGATTAAATCTGATTGCAATAATCTTTGATTCCTTGAATCAATTGGTCTATTTCTGATTCTAGTGTCAAATAATGAACACAGGCCCGCACGCAATTGGGCTGAAGAATAGTCCGGACCATCACTCGATGTTTTTCAGCCAAAAAGTTTACCAATTGTCCATGAGTTACCCCGGATTTTAGGTGATTTTCATGAAGTTGAAAAGAAACTAACCCAGCTTCTGGCGAAGTTGATTTTAAGCAAACAATATCAGGTAACTCTCTAAGCTTTTCCCAGAGTTTCTGACTTAAAGCTTGGACGCAATGATAGCGTTCTTCAGGGGTTCCAACCGATTGATGAAAGGCGATCGCATTTCGTAATCCGGCTAATAAGGGATAAGCTGAAGTGGCTATTTCAAAACGTTGTCCATCGGGTTGAAATCCTACCGACTCTCCGTTAGAATTTAAACGAATACCGCGCCACCCAATAAACGTAGGATGGAGGGTTTCAGCAGCATCAGGACTGACATATAATCCCCCTAATCCTTCCGGACCGCACCACCATTTGTGGCCGGTAAAGGCATAAAAATCTACGCCTATTTCCGTGAGTTTTAAAGGTAAAACGCCGACAGACTGGGCGGCATCCACAAGGACTCTAATTTTTGGAGAAAGAGCTGAATTTTGGTTGAATTCGTGGCAAACTTTAACAATATCAGTTAGAGGTAAAACTTGTCCGGTATTCCAAAGGATATGGCTGACAATAACTAACCGAGTATTCGGATCAAGATGAGAAGCGATCGCTAAGGTGGGATTCCCCTCATTTAAAGTTTCCAACAACGGACAAGTTGAAAGTTGTAAATTAAACCGACGGGCGATTTCATAGACAGCCGCCACAATTCCAGGGTGTTCGCAGTCGCCGATTAAGATGCGATCGCCAGGTTGCCAATCCAAACCCCAGAGGGGAATATTGCATCCAAGAGAGACATTTTCTGTGAGAGTAATCGTATCTGAATTGACCCCCAGTTCAGAGGCAATCACTTGTCGAGTTGCGGCGCTTTCTTCATTAATCCACAGTAACGTTTCTCGATTAAACGGTCCTTTTTCCTGAATCAATTGATAGGATTGAAAAATAGCAGTTAAGGCCGAATCAGGCATCGGTCCTTGTCCACCATAATTAAAATAGGCTTTATTTTTTAAGGCGGAGAATTGCTGGCGATCGGGCTGTTTCACAGGATTTTTACCTCTTTTAAAAATTAAAATTACAGTCAAATTTAGTTCTTCAATTAACCCTTATGAACTGGGTCAAAAAAGTAGGCATACAGAGGATAGCATATTGCGGATATTAGCTCATTCCCAGTAAGATGCTCCCACTTGTTTGGATTGGGATCGGGATAATTATTCAAGTTATTCAGGGTTGATGGATTAATGTAATTTATAACTTGACTTCTTGCTTAAATTTCTTAAGACCCCCTGATTAAGATAGGTTGAGGGAAGCAATCCAGAATTGGGCAAGGCGTTTAGTATATCATAGTTTAGTCTGCGTGTTTTAATACTGATATTTACACAAGGTTAGCTGAAATCAACAGGCATAATTTCTCATGGACCCTAAAATGAGCAATGTTTGGGAAGGGAGGCAAGGACGACCGAATAGAGTGCCATCAGGCAAAGCGTGGGAGATTTGCAGTGATACAGAGAAGGTAAAGAACGGGTATAGCATTTACCAAGCGATTAAGGTACAGTTTAGAGGTCAAAGTCCCCCTGTCCAAGGAAGATTTAGGGCGATCGTTCCGAGTTCAGGCGATCAAAAACTATTCTATCAAGTCAGGAGGTAGATTTTGTTTGTTTGAGTCTAAGCTCAGAATTAAATCATTTATATTTCTAGGGTTACCTAAATTTTAATAAGAGATTCTTTATAATTAAATAAACCTTATCCTACAAGTTCTATCGATTAATGTTCTCTACCGATTAGCGCTTTTGATTTGATGTTTTAATGCTGTCCGCCTGAGCAACCCCTAGAAAAGGGGGCCAGCTTAAACCGTTACGAATTTAGCCGATCGCCCTTGCCTCCGGACCCTGACGCGATCGCCAGATCGTTCCTTCACCTGAGTATTGTCGCTGACTGATTTTTGGTATGTTAAAAATATGCTGTTAACTGACGACCTGTTATTTGATTATCAACGCTGTGCGCGCTTGTCATTTCTCAATCATTATGGAAAGGGCAGCGCTCAAAAACTCCCCAATGATTTTGCCACCAAACTGAAACGGGATAGCGAAGTGTACCGACACAGCGTATTGGCAGAATACCCCGCTCAACGCCCCAGTTATCCATCTGGAGACTGGGTAAAGGGTGCTGAGGCAACAGTAGCGTTAATGAAACAGGGTGTTGATCGCATTGATCACGGGGTTTTGATGACCCTAGGACCTCAAGGGGTTACTCTCATGAGTCGTCCTGATTTATTAATTAAAAAACCCGGTGCCTCAGTATATGGAAATTGGTCCTATATTCCGGTGGATATTCGCTTTAGTAAACGCCCGAAAGCACAACATCAAATTATGTCAGCTTTTCACGCCCTAGTATTAGCAGGAGTTCAGGGGGTTTGGCCCCGAGATGCCTGGTTAGTTTGCCGTGAAAAAGGCGAATATTGCGTGAATTTAGAGAGATATGTCCCTCAAATGCAGCAGCTATTAGACCCTTGCATTAAAATGTTGCGCGATCGCCAGGAACCCGAAGTTTTTATGGCACGACATCCTTGCAGTATATGCCACTGGCAGAGTGATTGTTATGCGATCGCCCAAGAAACACAACACCTCTCTCTCCTCCCTGGAGTCACCCCAATTCGGTATCAACAATTAAAACAACTGAACTTGACTCAATTAGAATCCCTTGCTCATGCAGATCTGCTCACTTTAACCGAGGGTTTAGTAGAGGTTTGTAATAATCAATCTGAACCCGAAACTGTGGCCCGAGATTTGATTTTACAAGCTAAAGCAACCCTGAATCATCAACCGATTGCTTTACCCCAAAAATTACCCCTTGCGCCTAAGTTTCTTCCCGTCTCTCCCGTTGAACTTTATTTTGATATTGAAGCGCAACCCGAACTAGACCTAGATTTTTTGTTAGGCGTATTAGTCGTTGATCGCCGAAATATCAGCCCAGGAGAACCCCCCACCCAGAAATTTCATGCCTTTTTAGCAGAAAGTCCCGAGGAAGAATCCCAAATTTGGGAGCAGTTTTTGGAATTAATTTGGGCTTATCCAATTGCTCCTATTTTTCATTTTTGTGACTATGAAATTCAAACCCTCAAAAAACTTGCCCGACGCTATCATACCCCCGCGCACCGATGGAAAGTGATTCTGAATCGGTTTGTAGATATTCATAAATTAGTCACTCAATCCGTAGTGATGCCTGTGGAAAGTTATGCCCTTAAATCAATTGCTCGATATCTCGGATTTGAGTGGAACAATGCCTTGGCATCCGGCGCTCAATGTGTGGTGTGGTACGATCGCTGGTTAGAAACAGGCGATCGGCATTATCTGGATTTGATTTTAACCTATAACGAAGATGACTGCATCGCGACCTTTGTTGTCAAAGACTGGTTGGTTAATTTTTCTCAAACGATTGCCTCCCTTTAACGTTTAAAATTTTTATCAATTCAAGCTATAACCCCAATTAATCTGGTTCAAAACTGACTCATTTGGTAACCGTTAAATTCTTAAAACTTCCTCGCCTCTATCCCCTTTCTTTGTAAAAATCATTAAACCTCTATGCCTTTCAGTAAAATTAATCCTATTTTAGGTACAATGTTGGGATTGTCTTGCACCTTTGGTACGGGTTGTCAACCGCCAATCCCGCCAGAAACTTTTACCAATCCTGAGCATTCAACGATTTCTAATTCTGACTCAAATCTTACATCTGCTGTTGAATATTTAGGACAATTAAAAATTCCCACGGGGTTTATTGTTCAGGATACTCAACTTGGGGGACTCTCTGGAATTACTTACGATTCTCAGCGTAATTTGTATTATGCGATATCAGACGATCGCGCTCTCCAAGGACCTTCCAGATTTTACACCCTAGAAATAGAGTTGAATCCGTTGGGGGTCAACCCCATTAATGTTACCCCCTTAGTCGATTCAAATAGTCGTCCTTTTCCACCTTACACCGTAGACCCCGAAGGCATCGCCTTAACCCGTCGCGATACTCTGTTTATTTCATCCGAAGGAGATGTGGAACGCAATATCCAACCCTTCATTAAAGAATTTTCCCGAGAAGGGCAAGAAATAAAATCTCTCCCCATTCCCGATAAATTCTTGGCCCAAAATGGTCAAGGAATTCGGAATAATCAGGCATTTGAAAATCTAACGTTAAGCCCGAGTGAGCAATTCCTCTATACAGCAATTGAAACGGCTTTAGTTCAAGATGGAGAACCGGCAAATCTGGAAAAAGGAACTCCTGTGCGGATTTTACAATATGATTTAACCACGGGACAACCTGGCCCCGAATTTTACTACCTCACCGAACCCGTGCAGACTGCACCGAAATCTCCAAATGGGTTTACTATTCATAGCTTAGTCGAATTACTCGCCTGGGATGAAACAAAATTGCTCAGTTTAGAACGAGGCTTTACAGAAAATGTGGGGAATACGATATTAGTATATGAAGTTTCTTTGGAAGGCGCAACCGATATTCAAAAAATTGAGAGATTAAAAGATGTAGATTTAGAAAACATCCAACCCGCTCAAAAACGCCTATTGCTAGACTTGGGAACTTTAGATATTCCCCTTGATAATATAGAAGGAATGACCTTCGGTCCCAAACTATCCGATGGAAGGCAGTCCTTAATTTTAGTCAGCGATAACAATTTTAATCCGTTGCAAGTGACCCAATTTTTAGTCTTTGCAATTCCCCTAGAAGAGTCAAGATAACTCCTAGACAATCTCAGGCTAAATATAGCATTTAGAGGGGTTCAAACTTGCGGACGGCAAATATATCCCCATTGAACCGGATGAAAATAGAGTTTTGCAAGGTTTAGTCTTTCCGGGGTTATGGTGAAGTGAAATTTAATGATATCGTTCTGGGAAAAAGTAGCTAAACTCCAATTACAAGGGCGATCGCCTCGCTGATAGACTTCCACCTTCTTTTCTGTTTGGGATACCAACACATACTCTTGAAGGCTATCCAATTCCCGATAATTAATAAGTTTTTCTTGACGATCTATCCGTTCGGTACTCGGAGAAAGAACCTCAAAAATTAGACAAGGGTACTCCAGAAAATACTTTTCTCGGTCTTGAGGGTTACAGCTCATTGAAACATCTGGATAATAAAATAAATCCAATTGTTTAATTCTGACTTTCAGGTTCCCCGAAAAAACTCGACAACCACTGCCGCGTAACTGATTTTTTAGGCCAGTGATAATATTAACCGAAATTAAATCATGTTCCTGGCTACCTCCGGACATGGCATAAACTTGACCCTGAATGTACTCGTGACGAATGTCGCTGAGTTCTTCATAGTGCAGATATTCTTCAACGGTCAGAATAGATCTTAAGGCTTGATTCGACATGATTTGGCCTTCCCTTGAGGATTTGAGGGGGTAATGGCGGAGTCAGGTGGCGATCGCCCCTGACTCTAGGATAAATCATGCATGAGAGCTTCACGACAGCAGAAGGATTGGGAAAGAAACCCGGTTTCTGGCAGCACTCACGGGTCCGTCCTGACTGGAAATTACCAAGCTGTAATCGCCCCGTCCCCAGGCCAAAACTTTTTTTGAAAAAGGGGTTGACAAATCCTAAAGCATCGTGCAAGATATAAAAGGCTCAAGGAAAGGGACTGTAGTTCAATTGGTTAGAGC
>CBFGOM010000100.1:0-23505 GCA_965650385.1 uncultured Oscillatoriaceae bacterium | reverse complement strand
ATTCCACGGTTACAGTTTGGAAAAGGATAAATAAAAAAAACGCCCACTGGGTGAGTGGGCGTTGCCATCAGGGTGCATCTACTCCATTTAATATAGCAGCGAGGGGTGATA
Source organism: uncultured Oscillatoriaceae bacterium (assembly GCA_965650385.1). Classification (GTDB taxonomy): domain Bacteria; phylum Cyanobacteriota; class Cyanobacteriia; order Cyanobacteriales; family Laspinemataceae; genus Laspinema. Next base: position 23,394 of record CBFGOM010000100.1, on the reverse strand, counting down.
CCCCGCAAGTAGATTTACAAATCTTTACATTTAAACAATTTGTCTGGTTTTCATCAGATTATTAATAACTGATTAATAACTGAGTATTTTTAGAACGGGATAATCAAAGGAGGATATCTCAGCGATCGCCCCCAAAAAATAGAGGATTGTGACCGTTGCCAAAATCCTCTAAAAAAGTATTTAATTGAAGAGCGATCGGCCTCACTCACTCTTGAGCTTAATAGGTCCCACTGGCGATCGCCGAATTAGCCATTTTTACCAAATCTTCCGGTTTTCCAGCTTTAATTCCCATCTGATAGCGCGCGCCATTTTGGTCCCAACTCATCGTAGAATCGGAGCAATTTGCACCACAAACACTCTCTATAAAATAGCCCGTAATTCCCTCATCTAAGGGGACAGCTTTACCTTCTAAATCGGGGCTATCGGGGGAAAGTTCTTGTCCTGAAACAGTGCCAAGCCGACAAGCAGTGCCGCCATTACAGTCCGGTGCAAAACCTAAGAGGAGTTGATATTCTGAGGCCGTTACGGTCTCAATGATGGCATAAACTGGAGTGGCGCCATCGGATCCAAAAATATAATCAGGCAGGAGAATAGGAATTTGAGTACCTTCTTTAATTTGGGGTAGAATTGCCTCGAAAATGGGATTAGGAATAGGCCCTGGGGAAACCGGAACATTCTGCGGGACAGAGGGAACAGAAGGAGTAGTCTCCTTTGGGGGAGAACTGACATCATTCACGGGACTAGAAGTACAAGCCGATAAAACTAAGAAGCTGATACAGAAAGCTTTTTTTAGGGATTGCATGGTTAATATTACCCAGGTAAAAGAGCAAGAGTGGAAGATAGAAGTTTGCTGAAAACAGAAGTCAGAACCTTATCCAGTGAGTTTAATTCATGGATACTGCCGATCAACTCGTAAAGTTACAAGAAGATTATCAGTCTTAACTCCTTTCTCTGTCTACAAAAAAAATCGGCCTTCTCCGTTTAATTTTTCAGTATTTATTACTCTCGCTTCCCCCATGAACTCAACACGAATTCCTCTAGCCTCCCCCAGCAATTAAAGATTGATTCCTCTGGCTTTCCCCTTTTTAAGGGGGAGCTAAGGGGAATTTAAGGGAGACCCAGGGACGGAACTCAAGGGGAAGGAAAAGGGCAATCAATGCAAATTTTTGGAAGAGGTCTAAATGAATCGGTAAATGAGAAGGGCGTAGTTTTCTAACTTTAGCATAAAATGATTGAGTAAGAAGTATAATATTAATTTTCTCAAATTGGGTGTCTATGAAGAAGATTACAAGCGGCGAAGTGAGATAGGCTGAAATTGTTTAATTCCTTTTTTCTAAACTCCGCCTCCAGTTTTTCAACCCCTATACTCCAAAACCAGCTTAAGTTGAGACAGTTAAAGATATCCTGTTGTTATTAGGTAATCATCGTGTTATGATAAACTTACTGTAAGTTGAGTAAAAACCTATTCATTGACGAAAGAATCTTGTTTTATGGCTTATTTGAAATCTTCTAATCTACTAATGGCCTGCCTTCTGGGAGCTAAAGCCAGCTTTTTTTTAGTTGCACCTGTTCAATCAGCGGTTAGTAATTCCTCGGGTGAAACTTCTGTTCATTCTTTCGTAGAGGTAGAAGTAGTTAATCTCATCAAGGCGAATGAATCCTCGGAAGACCCCAGGTTAGTAGCTCAAGAGAGTGTAGATCAAAACCAAGACCTGAACCAAGACCTGAACCAAGATGTTAACCAAGATGTTGCTCCCACTCAAGCCCGATTCTTCCGTGAGGTATAGTATCTCTCGATAAGGGAGAGAATTTCTCATCAGAAGAGGGAATATCTGCATCTGGCGAGTACAGCAATAGACTCAGATTCTCCCTCTTCTTGATGTGATTCTTATTTTTAGTTAGACTTTCTGTATAAGTTTAATCAACCCATTATTTATCATAGACTACTGGATTTCATTGGATGCACAATTTTTCTAATCTTCCTTTTAAAAGCCTGTCTGTCTATATAATTTGCTGGTACTTTTTATTTTAAAAACAACTCTTTTTTGAATTATTTATGAATTTTATGAAAACTTTAAATTCTCTCATTTTTCCTTATTCTTTTGAAAAATTTTTTGAGGAAGATTGGTTAAAGAAAGCCGTGTTTTTGCCGAGTAATAATGGTGCTAAATTTAATCATGTTTTTGGATGGAACAATTTCAATGACCTGCTAAATTACCATCAACTTGAATATCCCTCTTTACGGTTTTCATTAGATGGACAATCACTACCAGCGACCCGATCGCAACACTGGTTAGAGAGAGTTCAGGAAGGAGCTACCTTAATTATTGATAGTGTCCATGAACGGGTTCCTGAACTCAAAAGGTTAGTCTCAGATATTCGGCAAGAAACGGGCTATCACAGCCAAATTAATCTCTATTGTTCACCGAGGGAAGAAAAAGGGTTTAGCTGTCATTATGATAGCCATGAGGTGCTGATTCTACAAATTGAGGGGGAGAAAGATTGGTTGATTTTTCCTGAAACGATCGCCTCTCCAATTTCCACCATGCGATCGGCAAATCAAATTCCTCCGGATGTGCCGCCTTATTTGCAATGTACCCTCAAACCGGGAGATGTGTTGTACATTCCTCGGGGTCATTGGCATTATGCGATCGCCTGTGGTAATCCCTCTTTGGATGATTATTCTCCATCCCTACATTTGACATTAGGAATTGATTGTCAAACCGGACTCGATTGGATAAATTGGTTAGGGAAACAATTGCAGGATAATCCAGAATGGCGAGCAAGTTTACCCGTGATTCCGGAAGGAGATACATCGGCGGCACAACCGCATTTGGAACAGTTGCGCGATCGCCTCGTTCAGTTGTTGCAAAATCCTGATTCAATTCAGGGTTACTTAGAGTCTTTAAGCTATCGCGATCGCACCTCACTTCCCTTTTCTTTTCCCTATCAACTGGGTAGCCAAATTTTTGACCAAGGATTAGACACTCGGTTTATCGTGTCTCCCTTGCATCCGGTCAAAATAGTACCCCTAGGGGACAATCAGACTCAAGTCATTATTGCCGATAAACAAGCCACCATTAAAGGAATGGAGACTCATTTAGTTGAAAACCTCTTTAATTCTGGAGGATTTAGCCTCCTTGATTTAGCCGACTGGTGTCCGTCCCTTGACGTAGAAAATGAAGTTGTTCCTCTGTTAACCAGCTTAGTCACTCAGGGTCTTTTATTGGTAGATACTTCTCCCACACTGGATGAGTAAAATTTTTGATTCACTTGTGCAGCTAACCATCCCCCAAATTCTCGTAAAAAAATGATTAAACCCGGACGATTGTGAGAAGGGTCTATCGCTAATTCTAAGGCTTTTCTCATGGATAGCCGGTGTTCAGGGAAACAATTAGAGAACCGTTCATAGCAGTGATATAAATCCGGAGTATAACCCGAATCTTGTTCCATGACTAATTCCAGTCCAACTCTAATCATCCGACGCATAATCCAAGCACATTGTTTTTTGACTTGAGTCGAAAACTGACAAGAGTGGGGAGAGAGTCCTGCCAAGTGTTCCAACGTTTTCCCTAAATCTTTATGCCAAGTATAACTGTAACTCATTAAGTTAAGCCCGGGCTTCGTTTTAATTTCAGGTAACAGATGCGGTTGTCCCGCAATTTGTAAACTTTGGGTTTGAATGATAATCGGCCAAATGGACTGAGCATTGGGAGTTAAAGTTTCATCAAACAGGATTAACTCAACCTTTTTGCAGAACAAATAACGCCGGTTCAGAGTTTCGCAAATTTTGTGAGCTTGATTGATATCTTCATCGGTAACTTTTCCCGCTAAAATTGCAAAGCTATCTAAGTCAGAAACCTTCAAAATTGCCAGTCCCCGAGGGACCGAACCCCGTAAATAAAGCCCTTGCAAACGAGAGTCCCAAATCCCCAAACAAGTTTGGCGAAGTTCTTCAACTAAAGCCGTCCAAGGGGGTAAAATTTTATCCCAATGACAATCATTGAGAATAAATCCATTTTCATCGGTGGGGAAAAAGTGACCCCAAGGCAAAATTTTAGTCATTCCTGCTGTCTTTGGGTAGGGAATTTGGACCGCTTGCACAAATCCGGATTGATTCCCCCAACCCCCCTTAACAACGCCAATCGGCTTTTTAGAACTTTGCAAGAAGTCTATTGAACAACCGGAGTGGGGATCGGATATCTCGTCCCTATCTTAGCGAGGGGTGGGGACCTGAAGCGGACCATCTGAGTTGGGATGCGATCGCCTCGGTATCCCCGAATACCAAAACTTTTGACCAATCCGAAAGCGGTGGCACGAAAAGGAAGAGTTTTGCTATGCTTAAGGTCAAAGTACCAAAGGGATGGCGGGAATTGGCCTAAAGCCAACTGGCTTCGGCCTTCAAAATCCTCCTTCCGATCCCCTTCCGAATCCCCTTCAATCTCAGGAGTCGAGAGTTAACGCTTGCGATACCCAAACGCACAGTATAACTCAAAACTCGTGACTAGGGCAAATCCCCTAGGATATAGAGAGCGAGGGTTCAGAAATGGTGGAATGCTTCTGAAGGTGCTTGAAAACCATAGCTGTGGGGAAATTACAAGCGGTCTGGACCTCGGAAAAGAATACTCTTGAAGGGTGCGGTGCTTGTAGTTTGTGTTTCAGCTAGGGTAGAAAGCAGGTTCTTACGCGCCAAATGTGTCGGTAAAGGGATTAAGCCATGTTTGAACGCTTCACAGAAAAAGCTATTAAAGTGATTATGCTGGCCCAGGAGGAAGCACGCCGCCTGGGACATAACTTTGTCGGGACCGAACAGATCCTCCTGGGTCTGATTGGAGAAGGGACTGGAGTTGCAGCCAAAGTGCTCAAGTCAATGGGGGTTAATCTCAAAGATGCCCGCATTGAGGTTGAAAAAATTATTGGCCGGGGGTCGGGCTTTGTGGCGGTGGAAATTCCGTTCACGCCTAGAGCCAAGCGAGTTCTGGAGCTTTCTTTAGAAGAAGCGCGACAACTCGGCCACAACTACATCGGCACCGAACACCTCCTACTGGGATTGATTCGGGAAGGCGAAGGCGTCGCAGCTAGAGTTCTGGAAAACTTAGGGGTTGACCTCTCGAAAGTCCGCACGCAAGTGATTAGGATGCTCGGAGAAACCGCTGAGGTTACCTCTGGGGCCAGCAATGCGCGCACCAAAACTCCCACCCTGGATGAATTTGGAGCAAATCTCACCCAAATGGCTGCCGAAGGCAAGCTGGATCCGGTGGTGGGGCGTCAGAAAGAAATTGAACGGGTGATCCAAATTCTGGGTCGTCGGACTAAGAATAACCCGGTGCTGATTGGGGAACCGGGGGTGGGTAAAACCGCGATCGCCGAAGGATTGGCCCAACGGATTGCCAACAACGATGTACCGGATATCCTTGAAGATAAACGGGTCGTTACCTTAGATATTGGGTTACTGGTTGCCGGAACCAAATATCGAGGCGAATTTGAAGAACGCCTTAAGAAAATTATGGATGAAATCCGCTCGGCGCGGAACGTCATCCTGGTGATTGATGAAGTCCATACCCTGATTGGGGCCGGTGCAGCCGAAGGGGCGATCGATGCGGCAAACATCCTTAAACCGGCTTTAGCCCGGGGTGAATTGCAATGTATCGGCGCAACCACCTTAGATGAGTATCGCAAACATATCGAGCGGGATGCGGCCTTAGAACGCCGATTCCAGCCGGTGATGGTGGGCGAACCGACGGTTGATGAAACCATTGAGATTCTGTTTGGTTTGCGCGATCGCTACGAGCAACACCACAAACTAAAAATCTCCGATGAAGCCCTTGAGGCTGCCGCCAAGTTGTCCGATCGCTACATCAGCGATCGCTTCCTACCGGATAAGGCGATCGACCTTGTAGATGAAGCCGGTTCCCGAGTCCGGTTGATTAACTCTCAACTGCCTCCCGCCGCTAAAGAACTGGATAAAGAACTGCGGCAAGTGCTTAAAGAAAAAGACGACGCCGTTCGTTCTCAGGACTTTGACCGCGCTGGAGAACTGCGCGATCGCGAAATGGAGATTAAAGCTGAAATTCGCTCGATCGCCAGCAACAAAAAAACCGGCGTCACCGATAGCGAACTCTCCCCCGTCGTCACCGAAGAAGACATCGCCCAAATCGTCGCCAGTTGGACCGGCGTTCCGGTGAACAAACTCACCGAATCCGAATCCGAGAAACTGATGCACATGGAAGACACCCTGCATCAACGGTTAATCGGTCAGGAAGAAGCCGTCAAAGCCGTCTCCCGCGCCATTCGTCGTGCTCGGGTCGGCCTGAAAAACCCCAACCGCCCGATCGCCAGCTTTATCTTCTCCGGTCCTACCGGCGTCGGTAAAACCGAACTGACCAAAGCCCTGGCGTCCTACTTCTTCGGTTCAGAAGAAGCCATGATTCGCTTGGATATGTCCGAGTACATGGAACGCCACACGGTGTCCAAACTCATCGGGTCACCTCCGGGTTATGTCGGGTATAACGAAGGCGGACAACTGACCGAAGCCGTTCGGCGTCGTCCCTACACCGTGGTGCTGTTCGATGAAATCGAAAAAGCTCACCCCGACGTCTTCAATATGCTCCTGCAAATCCTAGAAGACGGACGCCTCACCGATGCCAAAGGCCGCACGGTAGACTTCAAAAATACCTTGCTGATTATGACCTCTAATATTGGGTCTAAAGTCATTGAAAAAGGTGGTGGCGGACTCGGATTTGAATTCTCAGAAAACCAAGCCGATGCACAATACAACCGCATTCGCAGCTTGGTCAACGAAGAACTCAAAAACTACTTCCGTCCGGAATTCCTCAACCGTTTGGATGAGATTATCGTCTTCCGTCAGTTGGTCAAGGACGAAGTGAAACTCATCTCGGAAATTATGCTGAAAGAAGTCTTCAGCCGCTTAACCGAGAAAGGAATTACCTTACAAGTCACCGATCGCTTTAAAGAACGGTTGATTGAAGAAGGTTACAACCCTGCTTATGGTGCACGTCCTCTGCGTCGTGCCATTATGCGTCTGTTAGAGGACGTTTTAGCTGAGGAAATCCTCTCCGGTCGTGTGAAAGACGGTGAGACAGCGATCGTAGACATTGGGGAAGAAGGTCAAGTCATTGTCCGACCCGGTGAACAGCGCGAACTCCTGCCTCAAGCAGCGGAATAGGTAAAGATTAGATCAGGCGTCAGTCGTTTCCATCGTCAGTTAAACGACTGCTCCTGATAGCTCTTTAAAATCCTCAAAAAAAAAGGTAGAGAATTTCAATTCTCTACCTTTTTTATTTCAGTATTGAGGGTAAGCAGATTAACGTAAAAAACTACTCACCAACCACAATACAAAAAAGGTAAAACTAGCGGCTAAACCATCGGCAGGGAACAGCACACCCATACTGGTTAACCAAGTGCCTAGAGGCGCACCAATTAGCAATCCTCCCAGCAAGGCAATCACCGTAATTACCAAAGCGCGACCAAATTTCTTCTCTTTACGATTGAGAAAATAAAGACCCACACCCACACCCACCGCTAATGCTAAAGGTGCAGAAGCAGGGTTCAATAAACTCAAAAGACTCAAGGCAAAAAACCCTCCCGCAGGCCAGATAATATCAGACCGAGAGGGGGTATCTAATAGTCCTTGTAACCACGCTGGAGCTTCTTTTGTGGGAGTGGGGGGTGCAGCAGGCGTGGTGCGGACTTCCCGTTCAGCAAAGCGAATTCGTTCCGGGACTTTAATTTTGCCTTCTTGACGCTGCCGCAAACGCTGCATCAAAATTTGATCATAAGCCGCTTCAATAAGATCAACTTGTTTGCGATCGCCACTATGGAGTTCGCTCATGCGAGTGCGGGCTTCTTGGATTTCCTCAAACGAAGCGTTTTCTGAGACTCCTAACTGTTCGTAGCAACTTAATTCGCTCATCTGATTTTTTTTCCACCTCTTATTTAAACTACCATTAACGGTCACCTGTCCACAAGTCCCCCGCTTTAATCACCCGGACCAGGGTCAAGCTACTTAAAATAAAGACTTGTAGACTCAATCATGATTATATTTTTTCCGAGATTGCGCGGCAAAATCGGGGATGAACAGGGGAGTTGCCAAGAGTCCCACTGTGAAATCGAGTCCTCAATAGAAAATATTGATGTTCCCTTGGAGTAATTACTAGAATAACTTGACTGCTTTCGCATCGTTCTGAGGCGATCGCAGAGATTCTCTAAACAATTTACCCAACGGTGTCTCAACTCTAACCTAACCCCCCAGATAATGGGTATTCCTCTTTAGTTTATCTCGCAGACCTCTCCTAGCGCAGATCCGTTCCTCTCGTCCCATTGCACTGCTGATCCGCCATACTGCGATCGCGAATTCATCGGGGATCAGGGGTCATGCCTGGGTAACGCCGGTTCCAAGTCAAGACTCTGATTGTCACGACACTCTGATAATTCCTCCTTCTGCATTCAAAGGGCCACCCTGATGCCTCTATGAAAGATTCTGTAAACCCCTATTACTAGAGAGTCGTTACCGAATTAGATTCACGGGATAAAAACCCAGATTTGGGGCTGAAATTGGGTGAAAAACCCCTATTTTTAGAGATGGTCCAACCCGCCTTTGGACCCCTATTCCGAAAAAAATCCCCCAGTAGTCGCGGTTTAATTTAAGAATACCCATTTAGTGAGCTTTACTATGAATCAATCCCAAAAAGCTTTTATCATTGGTGCCAGTCAAGGAATCGGACTGGGGTTTGTGAAAAAATGCTTAGAAACCCCAAGTATTTCTACCATTTTTGCCAGCTATCGCAATCCCGACACTGCCGCCGAATTATTAACCCTGAGTCATCACCATTGCGATCGGCTAATTTGCCTACCAATAGACATCACTGACGAAATACAAATTCAAGAAGCAACGGCTCAAATTCAGCAATATACCGACTCCCTCCATTTCGTCATCAACTGTGTCGGACTGTTACATGATTCCACCCTGCAACCGGAAAAAAGTTTGCGGCAAATTAACTCAGAAAACTTAATGCGATACTTTCAAGTTAATAGCATTGGTGCCGTCTTATTAGCCAAACATTTACTCCCCCTGTTCCAACATAATCAGCGCAGTATTTTCGCTACCCTTTCCGCCAAAGTCGGCAGCATCGGCGACAATCAACTCGGCGGTTGGTATGGATATCGTGCTTCAAAAGCCGCCTTAAATATGCTCATGCGAACTGTGGCGATCGAATATCCCCGAAAAGGTGCAAACGCGATCGTCATCACCCTCCATCCCGGCACCACCGACACCCGCCTATCCAAACCCTTCCAACGCAACGTCCCCCCAGAAAAATTATTCCCCATAGAAAAAACCGTCTCTCAACTCTGGACGGTTTTAGAAAACCTAAAACAAACCGATACAGGTGAGTTTTTCTCCTGGGACGGATCGCGGTTGCCTTGGTAAAGTTATAACCTATTGATTTTATGGCACAGCACAAGTAGGCAGTCCTTACTTGATATATCGAGGCAAAAGTTGCTCAAAAACAAAGCAAAATTCCGGAAGTTTTCCTGTTGAATCGGGCTTGCCAATTATGGCTAATAGCGCTTTGGCTTCTGGCTTACTTAGCATCTTCGTTTTGAGCTTAGTGCTAAAGCCAAAGAAACCCTTAATGGCTCCTTTGCGTCTATCTTGTAAACTTTTGGCATTTAATCCTAGGATATCAATCGTTGTATTAGCAGCCGTGTCATTCTCCTGTGCGGGAGACACCTTTCCACCCCATTTATAGATAAATCTTCTTTCACAATCTTCTTGACAGGGTGAAATAAATAATTCCTCATTCCACCAGTTTTCTTTGATTGGCGCACCATAACCATGAGATTTATCCGCGCCATCTTTGGGGAAACAAGCGACTATATTGCGGTATTCAACATCCTCTAAATAGGACTTGCCTGGATTGGGGATTTTTTTACAAACTTTTTGAGGCTTAATATGTTCAATATGAGACTCTTCCTGGGATATGCTTACCCCAGTATAAGCACAAAGAAATCCCTGTTCTCTTAACAGATGATTTTTTAAAACCTTATGTGCTTCTTTTCCTTGAAGTGCTGCATAACTACAGTCTAGCCCTTCATTTTCTTTGAGCCACTCTAAAAATTCTCTAGGGGGATGGGTTTTTCTAATCCGTTTCATAGTCCTTTAAAAGTTCAAGTCTATCTAAAAATGAAGTAGCTTCTTGCAGTTCAGGAAAGTCTCCCACTTTTTGGTTGAGCGTTTGAATCAGTTCTCTAGCTTGGGAATAGTTTTCGGCATCAATTGTATCAAATATTTGCTCTAAATTCTCTTCAATTTTAATATCTCTGGCTGAGGCTCCCATCAGATTTTGTAAAATCCATGAGCTATCCATCCCTAATCCTTGCTTAGGGGTAAGGGTACAGATTTTACCGGCCTTATCTTCATCGAGAATCCGCAGGCATTCGGGTTCAATTTGACCAATGACTTGGGGGGAGTGGGTGGTACAAACAAATTGAATAGATGGAAAGGTGGTTCTGAGGTCATTGACGACACGCCGCTGCCATTTAGGGTGGAGATGGACATCAATCTCATCAATGAGGACTAACCCCGGTGTTTGTTGCAGAATAGGGGGGATAATTTCGGGATTGGGGTCAATAACTTCGGGCAAGAATTTAGTATTTTGGTTGACGACTTTGATGGCAATATCAGCAATTAGAGCAACCATCATTTTTTGCCCCGCACTGAGGTGGCTGAAGGGGATGGGTTGATGTTCCAAAGAGACAACAATTTCAGCCCGATCACCATCAAACCAGAGGTCATCCGCTCCCGGAATGCAGCGTAAAATGGCCCATTTCACCACATCATAGCTTGGGCGCATTTTCCCATTACGTTGTAAAGCGGATATCGCTTCTTTCTGGAACCAAGTTTGCAAGTCCGCCAGACGGATGCGTTCCTCAAAGCAATCATAAAAAGCATCCCATCTGCGGTTTATCCCTTGTTCCAATTTAGCGGTTTTACGACTTGCGTTAGAAGGCAGCCAAGTTCGACCCGCTCCATAATAACCAATTACCGGAAACCAAATCATTTCTCCTAATTGGTCTTTTTCAAACAATCTGCTAATTAAATCGATGACATTTTTAGCCTCTGTATTCGAGGTTCGAGAACCCTTTAAGTTGATTTTTCTACACCATCTGTTATGATACCCATGATTATAATAATCGTGAATCATTCCTCGGGCTTGAATAACCACAGGTTTATGTTCAATAAATTGGGTAACTCCGGCGAATTCAACTGCTTTTAAGCGAATCTCATTCGGCAATATATTGCGCTTACTATTAGAGAGAGTGCTATCCGGTGGATTGACCAGCCATACCCCAGCCGCAATTGCCAAAGCATCTAGTAGGCTGGTTTTACCCGTCCCATTGTCGCCAATGAGTAGGGTAAATTTGGGATGAAGTTGTAAACTGTAATCTGAAAATTTTTTAAAGTTATAGATAGTTAATTCGTCAATTCTCATGGCCTTGCAATCTCAGGTTTAAAAATCAAAATTATAGCATAGATTACAAATTTTATTCCCTAAATCAAGGAGTGTAAGCCTGTCTAGTCGTTGAATTCGGTCGAATCGGGAGAGAGAAGCTGACACTCTTGGGAAGAATCATTCCATGTATTAAGGTTCGGGGTTGACGCAGAACCTCTATCTCTGGAGGGGCACTTCGCAAAGGAGGCCCATCCCTTTTGGGTGTTCTCTCCCAAGAAAGCGTCAGTTCTGGGACAGCTTTTCTAGGCTTTGGTGGAGTAAAATCCTAGGTAATAAATCAAAGAAAAGTGAGTGAATTACCGAGCAACAATTCCTGACCATTGGACTTTTTTGAGTCCGTCTCGGCGGTAAGAAAAGAAGTTTTCCGGGTCTTGATAGGTGCAATGGGGGGAAATGGCAACTTGCTCGGAAGTTATGCCCAGTTGCTCTAACTGTAACTCAATGGTTCGTCGGACATCTAAGCGGGATTTTCCGGGTTCGGAATCGGGTAAGATGGGAGGATTGGGGAAGTTTTGAATGGTTTTTAAAATGTCTTCAGGATTGTCTAAATCAACTAGACTGGCACAGGTTTGGATGGCAACTTCGGTGTTGACTTGATACACTGGGCCGGAGATGGCGGGCCCGATCGCCACTCGTAATTGCTCCAACTGACTCCCTTGCTTCACCATGTCAGCGATCGCCACTGCAACAATATTTTCCGCAGTCCCTCGCCATCCGGAATGCAATGCCGCCACCTGTCCCGATCGCATATCCCCAATCAATACCGGCGAACAATCTGCACTACAAACCCAGATTGCTTCCTGGGGTCCTGCACTCATCAACCCATCCGCCTCGGGTTTCGGTGGTGTATCCTCTTCTAACCCTTCTTGCCGAACCTGGGGGGTCAACGTCTTGGTACTTAACACCGTATTCCCATGCACCTGTTTGACGCGATACACCGATGCGGTGGGTTGTAACACCTCCACCAACTCCTCGGGCGATCGCGGCCAAAATTGCTGAGTAAAAAAGCCGTGAGCCCAAGGTTCCAGTAAACTACAAGTCAGATAGGGTAGTCCGTTCCAATTCCGCCAGTGCCAAGTATGCATCTTTGGTTTGAAGATAAATAATTAATCCAGGAATGATTCAGGGGAGGAGCGACAGGCTCAGACTACAATCCCAACTGGAAAAAATCCCAAAATTTTTCAGTCTGAATTCGCATTTTATGCTACCTTAGACCACGGACTCTTTATCCGAACCGCTCCTGTGGGCCTGAATCAAGACTGCATAGAAAATTTTCTGCGGTGTCTGCGATCGCAGCACACCCTTAATCCTGGAATGACTGACGGGGGTTTCGCCTCACACCCATCCTTGTCTCCGTCATCCCTTGACTTTTCTATTCAAATCTTGGATCAAGTACCCTCCACCAATGAAACCCTCTGGACCCTCCTTGCTGATGGTGCCCCTCCTGGAACGGTGGTTATCGCCACTCGTCAAACGGCGGGAAAAGGACAACGGGGACGCCAGTGGGACTCATCTCCGGGGGGTCTTTATCTCTCCTTGGCCCTAACCCCGAACCTCAATGCTCGGGATGCACTACTGCTGACCCTCTGTAGCGCCTGGGGACTGGCAACCACGTTCCGCGCCTACAATATTCCAGTCAGCCTAAAATGGCCTAATGATTTGATTCTCGACGGCTACAAATTGGGGGGCATCCTCACGGAAACCAAAATTCATCATGGACAAATTACTAAAGCTGTCGTCGGAGTGGGCATTAATTGGTCCAACCCAGTCCCCGAAACCGGGATTAACCTCCAAACCTTCCTAGGCGACTGCCCTCATACTGAGATAACCTCTCTGGAAATGTTGGCGGCCCTAACCATCTGGGCAGTCGCCTCCGGATATCAAACGTTTGATGAGAAAGGAGTAGGGACTTTGCTGCCCTCTTATCAAAACCTGATGCTTGGCATCGGTCAAACCCTTGCTGTAGAAGGTTCAGCAGGGGTTGTCCTCGGGGTCAGCAATACCGGAGAACTGCGCATTCGTCTCAACGAATCGTCGCGATCGCATCCCAACTCTCCTTTCCCCGGTGCGTCGAGTACAGAAATTGAGTTGATGCCCGGTACAATTAACCAGGGGTATCCCATTCTCAGGGCCTAACTGCGCGGTGTTTGCTGTGTAGAACCCTGCTTTGAAACCGTTAATCCTTCTAGGAATCTATAGCGAAGAGCGAATTAAAATGAGCCAGCGATATCAATTTTCCCGCACTCCTTTAAGTATTATTTGTCAGGTTTCTCTCCTGTTGCAGGGACTCGCTTTGATTCCCTCCCTCAGTTTGCTCGGTGGAGACGCAGATGCTAACGCGCAGACTCCATCGGATGCAGCAGACCCTTTTGGTCAAGCTGAAATGGCCCCCCCGCCCGTTGAATCCCTTCCATCTGAACCGGAAGTCTCAACTCAGGCTGAACTCTTACAACCCTTAAAAAGTTCTGATTATCCTACCGCCGGAGTGGTTGAGGAAACCCCTGCTGACCCTGGATTTGCGGAAGATGCCGAACCCGACCCCTTAGATAGTGCTGGGGTAACCCCGTGGTATCCTGAATCGGACGCAGCCGATAGGACCCTCATGGCGCAACCGGATCCGATTGAAGGATACAGACGAGAGGCGATCGCCCCCCCGGAAGATTACCCAACCCCGGAAACCGCCACCGCTGAACCCACCCTGGAGAATATCCATCAAAGTAATCTTTACGTCGATCCCACAGATTATAGTCTCCCCACCCCCAATGACTCCCCCGCTGCCGTAGCTACACCGGCATCGGAAGAGTCGGACCCCTTCACTGCCACCGCACCCCCGCCACCGGAAGTCGTAGAACAGGTGGTGCAGGTTGAACAGCCGATCCAGGCAGCCTCTCAGGAGAGTGAACAACATCGGTATGCAGAGGACCGCTTGCCCGTTCCAGCATCCATTCAGCAAGTCCAACAGGCAAATCTCTATAGTCCCGCCTTACAGCCCCTGGAACCCCCGGCGATCGCCGCCCCAGTAGGCGCTTCCTCGGCACAACCGGAATCCGGTTACTATGCCGAACCGGAATTCTCCTACGCCGCACTGCCTCAAGTCCCACTGAGGACCGGCAATGCCTACCCGGAAGCGCCGGTTCAAGCTGATATTGACGGTATCCACTATCGCACCAAAACCGCTGCGCGAAACTTTGACTGGAAACGCCTCGGACGGTCCTCGGGTCGTCAGGGGAACGGCAATACCAGCATGATCTTCCCCCTAGCCATTCCCGCAGAAATCACCTCCTTATTTGGCTGGCGGACCCATCCCATTTTTGGGGGTAGCCGCTTTCACTCCGGCATTGACTTAGGTGCACCAACGGGAACTCCTGTGGTAGCTGCCTATAGCGGCACAGTATCGATCGCCGATTGGATGGGAGGCTATGGTCAAACCGTGGTTCTCCAACACCAGAATTCCACCCTGGAAACGCTCTATGCTCACCTCTCCAGTATCTTTGTCCAACCTGGAGAAGTCGTGGAACAGGGTCAAGTTATTGGAGAGGTTGGCAGTACCGGCAACTCCACCGGACCTCACCTCCATTTTGAAATGCGTGAGTTAACTCCGGAAGGCTGGATGGCAATGGATCCCGGGACTCAAATGGAGTATGCTTTAGCCCAAGTCATTCGGTCCTTAGAGACTGCCCCCCAACTTGCCACTCTTGCCTCGGATAAATCAACGCTTACAACTCTCCCCTCTTTAGAGATGCCAGCACCCCCTCCCCCCCTGGCATTCTTGAATTCTCCTGTGAATCTGGAAACAGCTTCTACCACCTTACTGGATGTTCCCACACCACCCCCAGTCCCCCTGCCTCCGGTTCCAGTCACCTTAGAGGTTAGTATCCCGGCAACGGAGTAACCCTCTGGTTTTCTAGTAACAACTTCAGTCGTTCGGCGTTTAAAGGCGATCGCCCCATTAGCACCTGGGTTGATTTTTCCTAAAACTCCTAGTAATGACTGAAGTTGTTACTACAAATTAATCACCGGGTTTAGCTTAACAATTGTTTATAGCGGCGGCTAAAAAATAATAGGCATCAGGGCTTGTGTTGTTGTACCCGATGCCGTATTATGTAATGATGGGAAGCTTGACTAAAATAAAATTTTTGATTATACTTCGATTATAACATAATATATCAAACACTAGAACAAAATGCAACCCCTGCAAGGAAAAAAAATGCGCCGGGGTGAAATTGAACTAAAAAATTAATTAAAGATAGCCATGTTCGGCCAGAAAAGAGGGAGAAATCTGCTCAAAACTGGAAAGGGAGGACGGGACTGCATCAGAGGGAATATCTGATAGAGAAGAACCGAAACTGGAACGGATAAATTTACCGACATATTTGCCTAAAATATCGGCTTCTAGGTTAACCCAGTGACCGAGTTGAAGATAGCGTAAGTTAGTTTCAGCGTAGCTGTGGGGGATGACTGCGGCGGTAAAGTGAGTGCCTTGTTCATCACATTCAGCAATAGTTAGACTGATGCCATTCACCGCTATGCTTCCTTTTGGAACGAGATAGGGGGCAATTTGGCGCTTCCATAGCTGTTGGGAAGAGGGGGGTGCAGTAAAGGTCATTTCCCAGGAACTGGCGGTTTGGATGGACTGTTGTAGACAGCCGATCGCATCTACATGACCCGTGACAAAATGACCGCCTAATTTGCTGCCAACCCGCAGAGAGGTTTCAAGGTTGACGTAGGTATGAGAAACGGTCCCGAGAGTAGTGCGATGGAGGGTTTCCGGGGAGGCGATCGCCACAAAACCTCGGGGCAAAATTTCGACGACGGTCAAACAGACCCCATCGACGGCGACGCTATCTCCTAATGCTAAATCCGTGAGTACCGCCTCAGCGCCGGAATGACAAGAAATTTTGAGATTTTCTGTCCCGATCGGCTCTATCGTACCTAATCCCTGAATTAATCCGGTAAACATAGCTTTTTCCTTGAAATTGCATAAATTCTCGACAGGTTCTTACCCTTTTTGCCAATTTCCTGTCCAATGTTTTATTAAATTGCTGGCAAAAGAGGGAGCTCAGCGGCCAAAGAAGAAGGCATACTGGAATTTGTCAAGCTAAAAAAAGCACAGTGGCCGAACAGAAGTAGGGACCATGCCGGTTGCACTTCTGGTTGAACCTAACCGTTTTGCCTTAACGTTATAGTGAAGCATGGACCTGCCTAAAACAGGAGAACGAGACTTGCTTCAGAGGTGTCGAGTTCATTATCCCCCATAGCGTGTTCTAAAGAGGCCGAGCCCATGATTGAGATGAAAGTCGCTGGAATTGCATTGGATGCAGCAACAAGGAGTCCCATAGTGCTGCTCAGAGACGCCGGAGATCGACGAGCTCTGCCGATCTATATAGGCCAAGACCAAGCTAGGTCAATTATTAGCGCCCTGGAAAGCCAAAAACCGCCTAGACCTCTAACTCACGATCTCATGGTGAATATCCTAGAAGAATATGAGATCAGTTTAGACCGGATTATTATTCATACTTTACAAGACAATACCTTCTATGCAGTCCTGAAGCTTCGTCATGGAGAAGTGCTCAAGGAAATTGATGCTCGGCCTTCCGATGCGATCGCCTTAGCACTGCGGACTAATAGCCCGATCTGGGTGATGGAAGAAGTCGTGGCGGATGCCTCGATTCCCGTGGATCGAGAAGCGGATGAAGCAGAACGGCAAGCGTTCCGTGATTTTGTTTCTAATATTAGCCCGGAAGATTTCATTCAGCGTAAGGAATTTGGTTCGGGTAGTGGAGAAGTTCAAGAATCGTAGAGCGTTTTGGGGGACGTGGAAGTAAGGGGAATCAAGAATTGAGAATCAAGAGAAACCCGAGGATCTGTGCATTCTAATTTCGCAATTCCCGGCCTTCCTCCCCGAAACGAAAACTAAGGAAAAAATATAAATCGTGTATTACCGCAGATTTGGAAAAACCCATCTATCTCTGTCTGTTTTTTCCCTGGGAACAATGCGATATTTAGCATCCCCGGAAAATGCGATCGCCACGGTGCAAGCAGCGGTGAAACGGGGAATCAATCATCTCGAAACCGCCCGAGGATATGGCGACAGTGAAGAATACCTCGGAATCGCCCTGATGGAATTATTGCAGGGAAACTCTCCGATTCAGCGAGAACAATTGTACATCACCACTAAACTCCCACCTACAGGGAATGCAGAAGAAGTGGAACGGTGCATTGATGAATCATTAGACCGGCTCCAGGTGGATTATTTGGATGGGTTAACCCTTCATGGAATCAATACCCAGCAACATTTAGAATGGGTGTTAGATGCTCAAGGGGGAATGCAAGGGATTAACCAAGCCTTACGCGATCGCCGAGTTCGACATCTCGGATTTTCCACTCATGGCAGCTTAGATTTAATTTTAGCCACTATTAACACCGATTTATTTGAATTTATCAATCTGCATTATTACTATTTCTTCCAACGCAATGCGGAGGCAGTTGCCTTAGCTCATCAAAAAGATTTAGGCATTTTTATTATCTCCCCCGCTGACAAAGGGGGAAAACTCCATACCCCACCGGAACAACTCTCCCAACTCTGTCATCCCTTAACCCCCCTCGAATTTAACTATCAGTTCTTGTTAAGTGACCCGCGCATTACCACCTTAAGTTTTGGTGCAGCCAACCCCGAAGAACTCACCCTCCTCGATCGCCTATCCCTTCTCCAGCACCCCATAGATCAGAACGACAGCACAGCTATCCCCATCCCCCAAGACACCATCAACCGCCTAGAAACCCATGCCACCCAGGTTCTAGGTTCTGAGCAATGTAGTCAATGTTATGCCTGTTTACCTTGTCCGGAAACCATTAATATTCCCGAAATTTTACGATTAAGAAATCTCGCCGTTGCCTATGAAATGACCGACTATGGTCAATACCGATATTCCATGTTTGAAAATGCTGGACATTGGTTTCCCGGCATGAAAGGAAATCGCTGTACCCACTGTGGAGATTGTTTACCCCGATGTCCCGAACAACTGAATATCCCCGCACTTTTAGAAGATACACACGATCGCCTCAAGGGTAAATCCGGTCGGCGGTTATGGGGGTAATCCTATGGAAATTGTTAAATCGGAGAACCAGAAACCAGATTTATCGCAAAGATTGTCTAAAAAAATTCTAAATCTTATGAAGAAACCCGGTTTTTAACGGTTACTGTTTCGTCAAACTAGCAGCGATTTAAAATTAAAATTATGACTTCAAAACGCGCTAAAAACCATCTAATACAAAATCCAGTTGTCTCCAGTCTGTTGTCTCTCTTAACCTGGGAAGGTACAGGTTTTTATCTCTCTTTGCTCCTACTCGGGTTAATTCCATTTTGGGCGAGAGTCGGGTTAACTCAAGCGGCTACCCCGGCATTAGAAGCAGTGGAGGACATGGTACCACCGGAAGAGCGCAAACTTCCAGTTTTAGAACTCCAACAGATGCCTCCGGAAAAACCCCCATTACAGTTCCTAACCATCCCACCAGAAATCGATCCAGCGGAATTTAATATCACCACAAATTACACCATTTCTCAAACAGGGGTGACGGTTCCTTCTTTATGGTGGGTGAACGAACAGTTTGGTTATAGACTGGTGGAAAACTGGTTAGCCTACCCCCAGAATGGAGCAGAGATAGGCACGGTGGATCTAATTGTCAATCGTCAAAGCTGGAGTTTGTTGGATTACCTGCAACGGTATGAATTGTTGAATCATTTCGGGCAAGTAGCGAGAGATTATGGGTACAACATCCGGGTATTTACTCGTCAACAAAGACTGTTAGGAAGTTATACCTGTACCTCAGAACCGATCGCCTGCAATTTGTGGCTGGATTCCCAAGGATTAGATAGCCCAGCACCCTAAAACTCCGGCAATTACACCCCTTAACTCAGCCGAATTTCCCGCCAGAGGGCCTCATAAGTTTCTGCAATCTCCGGGGTCAGGGGTTCGATAAATTCGCTATTGGCGATCGCCTCGGCAGAGGGTAAAAGTATTCCATCGGTTTGCAAGGCAATGGGTAACTCTCCTCGGTCCCGATTCAACAACAGGGGAGAAGCTGCTTTACTCAATTGGGAAAGCTGAACCGCCATTTCTGGGTTCCAGCAAAAATTAATCCATTGTCTAGCTAAGGATGAGACAGGGGGTGGGGTTTCTGTGTTAACCGGATTGGGTCCTGAGGGACGCACCCACAATTCTGACCATAACGCGGTTCCCGAGGGAGGAACGACAGCGCGGATTTTAGGATTGCGCTGCATGGTTGCCAGGATATCGGTAGACCATCCTACCGCAACCCAAGTATCCCCCAGGACTAAAGGTTGCAGATAGGCATCGGAACTATAGAGTCTAGCTTGCTGATGGAGTGCCAGGAGTTTTTCTTTAAGTTCGGGGAGGTCCTCAAGGCGATCGCGATTATAGGATTGACCGAGGGTTTTGAGAGTTAAGCCAATCACTTCCCGGGGACTGTCCAGTAACGAGAGGCGATCGCGCAGTTCCGGACGCCACAAATCACCCCAATCTTGGGGGGTCCAGTCTAAATTTCTAAATTTATCCGCCCGATAGGCGATCACCGTAGTTCCCCACCGATAGGGTGCGCCCCAAACCTGACCTTTAGGGTCTAGTTTTCCCTTCGTATTTCGTCGGACCAAGGTTTGCCATTGAGAGGGAAGGTTGTCCCATTGGTCCAGAGTGGTGGGGTCCAGGGGGAGAATCAATTCTTGGGCGATCGCCCGTTCTAACCAATAATTTCCTAACGTCACCAAATCCGCCACCTTTGAGGATTCAGCATCTCGATTCCTCCCCGGCAGACTCCAGCGGGGACCCGAGGTGTTAGCGGGGGGTTTTTTCCACTGTTGCAGCAGTCCAAACAACTCGTCTAACTGCGCCGCCGGGGAAAAGTTTAAAACCGCCCGATTGTCCAGTTGCTTGCGAAATTCCCCCATTGCTTGGGCGGGAATGGAACTTTTCAACAGCAGAATTTTGAGAGTTTGGCGATCGACAGTCCCACATCCGCTTAATACTTGAGCAAGGGCGAGGGTACTGAGGCTCATTAAAAACGATCTTCGATTCACGCGCTTAATAATAGGATTCTCTTCTATCGAACTCGTCCCTGGGAAAACGAAATGACTCTCATCTCGTCTCAGGGTTAGAAATTACACCCTTTTTGTTTCCCGATTCTCTCCTATTTTAGCGGTCAAATCCTATTCTTCGATACGTTTTTCTAAATACTGCCCGATGGTTTGTTGTTCTCCACCACGAGAGATGATGGTTTGGCGAGTCCGGTAGCGATCTCCAATCAGTTTTAATTCTTCCTCAAAAATTGATCCATTATATTCAGTTTTCAGGCACAAGGTTTGAGGATTGGCAAAATAAAAGCTGGCTTGTACCGGGTCGCGAGTTAAAAAACTGCGATCGCGATAGAGGATATTTCCTCTCGCCCCAAACAGGGTACTCCCCGCCGATTTCTTTTGACCTGAAACTGAGTCGCTACTTTCCCAGGAAACTTCACTGCCGCAGGTGAGCGCATTCGGTTTAGGGAGTTGATGCTGTTTTGCCAGTTCCACCAATTCTGGACTCCCCGCTGCTAAAAACCGCACCGTAATTAAGCTGACCATTTCCTGGGTTTTGCCCTCGGGTAAGGTATAGTACCGGCGATCGGAATGCCACCGGCCCTCGGATTTTTGGAAAAAATCTGCAATCAGGGATTTCTCGGTCAATTGGGCTAGGTTGAACGAAGTCATCAGCGCTTTTACCTCCTCCGGCGACGCCTTTAAACCCTAGCAATCCGACCCGGAAACTTGTTGTCAATTTTGTTACTTTTCTTAATCTATCTTGACAGCTTGGGAGGACCATGCAGCCCGGGATGGATTCTCCACCTGGGAGGGATTAACCATAAACCTCTGGCAAAAACAAGGATTGATCCCCCCAACTGACCTTATTAAGGGGGCTGGAGAGAAGGTATAAGAAGTCTAATAAAACTGCCCTAAGTCCTTATGCTGTAGTCCCGTCGTGACCCCCAACCGAGCGGGCCGTTTTCAAGGGGCCAGAGTGAAATTAAACTCTAGTAACATCCCCTAAATTTTCATCCTATTTTGAGGCCAATATCTTTAAACCTTAAATAATCTAAAAAGAATTCCTAGGTGCGGTCAAACGTTATCTAAGATTGAGGAGAACAAAGCAACCCTAAAAATAGGGGTCTAAATATGGAATCCTTACAACACCAGGTTTATGTCTTAAACCATAAAGTTGATGACTTATATCAAACCCTCGAACAGCTTAATAGAAAAGTCTCCCTGTGTTTGGGACAACAGAGTTTGAAAGTTCCCCCCCCGCCCAGCGAGTCCCCCGAAGCCCTGCTGCGAAAGCGGTATGCTTATGCGATCGGAAATTTGGTATCAAATAACTTAGAAGAGTCGGAAGAATTAGAACATAAAGATGTGCTCAAGGAGAAAAATGAGCGCCATGAACCTGAGAAAATCGTTCAAAATAATATTGACTCAGAATTAACCCCTGAAATTCAAATCCGACGATTGACCACCCAATTAACTGCTGCCTACCAACGGATAGCAGAGCTAGAAGAACAGCTCATGGCTAAAAGAGTACACTCTTAGCGCATAACCAGAAGCGAACTGTTAAAGACTCAGGCGAGCATACCGCATTGTCAACGCTTCAATGGCTTGTAAGAGTTGAGATTGATTCCAGTTTTGGTAAAGATGGGCAGCGATCGCACAACCTCCAGCACCCACCCCTTCTTTGACGAATCCGCGCTCATAAGCACAGAGTTGAGGATAACGAGAATCGGCAAAACTGAGTTGAGTTGCTAA
Source organism: uncultured Oscillatoriaceae bacterium (assembly GCA_965650385.1). Lineage (GTDB taxonomy): Bacteria > Cyanobacteriota > Cyanobacteriia > Cyanobacteriales > Laspinemataceae > Laspinema. The sequence goes on along the minus strand of CBFGOM010000100.1, from coordinate 1,014 downwards.
TAAAGGGACAGGGCCCACCGCTTGAGCGAGTCCTACTGTGTCCCCAGTCGGGTCTTCAGCAACCCAGCGGGTCGTTCCGACCACAATGCGATCGGCATTCCAGGGGAGACCATGATAAAAGGCTACCGCCCGAATTAAAGCATAGACCGCCAGCATTTGCGTCCCACCAGCCAACAGGACCCCACAAAGACGACTGGCGGCGATCGCCATGCCTACTGCTACCGCTTGCATCGGGTCTCCCACCGCCGCGATCGTCATCAAAGGGTCTAAATCACAATCCGTAATTTCCCCATCCACCGACTTCAAAGGGGTCCGATTCCAGTGTGCCTCTGCCAAACCCGCCTGTACCAAGGCCAACTTTTGCTGATGATTACATAGGGGATGAGAACTATTCACCTTGCCGTCGGCATCAATCCCTAAATCCATCAACACTGAGAGGGCCGTTGTGGTCCCCCCAACGACACATTCCCCTAAAATTAGATAGCCCTCTAGCTGATCCTGGGCAAGTTTTTCGCCCCAATAAAGGCCCGCTTCAAATAACCGTTGAACCGTTGCCGGTTCCAAAGCTTTGCCGGTACTCAGACAGCGTGCCGGAGTCCCTCCCAGGTCCACCGCTGGGACGGCTGGGGGATGGGGTAAACCGGCATTAAAGACGGTCAGGGGGATGTTTTGGGCTTCTAAAACGGCACGAGAAATCAGGACGGGAGAGGCTCCAGCTTGGAGAGGCGGGAGGGGATATTGAGGATGGGAACGGGGACCGGAGTAGAGAAATTCCGCATCAGCGATCGCGGTATATTGGCGATCGCGCGGTGTCGCACCAGCAGCGGAGATCCCGGGAATTAAGCCGGTTTCAGTAAAGCCGAGAATGCAGGCAAAGTGGGGTTGCTTTGCGCGATAGCGATCGAGCCACTGTTGTCCCTGTTGAAGTTGGGTGTAAATTCGGATCACGAGAGGCTAAGTGGGGTAAACCGGCATTAAAGACGGTCAGGGGGATGTTTTGGGCTTCTAAAACGG
>CBFGOM010000099.1:0-24139 GCA_965650385.1 uncultured Oscillatoriaceae bacterium | reverse complement strand
AGAATTGGCGAGCGGCGAGGAATTTAAGTCTGCGGTCAGAGTAATTGATACTCGTGATTTATTGAGCTTAAATCAAAAAATGGCCGCATTAGTCTCTGGATTTTTAAACCAGAGACCAAGTGATCCCAACTTTTTGAACGAAAACTTTTTTTCCACATATTGTCTTACTGTCGATCCAGAAGAATATAAACTCTACGATTGCTACGATTTTACCTTTGCAATTAATTCTCAAGAAAAAGTTATACTTGAGAAAAATACTACGACAACAACCGTCCTTCATTTACCCTTTGCCTTGCCCGTCAAACCCCTTAAAAATACTTATCAAAATTATCCGGTTTTTGCAATTGGTCCGAATCCTTTTAATTACCAAGCTTATCTATACTTTACTCGCAAAGTCCTCCCTAAAATTTTATCTGAAATTCCAGACTTCGTACTAAACGTGGTTGGGGATGGATGTAAAAATTTAGCCCCAACTCAAGGAATCCATTTACTGGGTTTTGTTCCGGACTTAGAACGGCTTTATCAGGATAGCTGCTTTGCAATCTGCCCTATGATTGGAGGAACAGGTCAACAACTAAAAGTGCTAGAGGCAATGGCTTATGGTTTACCTGTAATTGTTTTAGAAAATGTGGCTGAACGATGTCCTATAAAACATCAAATTAATGGTTTAGTTGCTAAAAATGCCGATGAATTTGCTCAATATACTATAGAATTATTTCGGAACCCAACTCAGTGCCGTACTTTAGGAGAAGCGGCACGTCAAACGATATCTGAGAATTTTTCTGAAAAAATATTAGTAGAACGTATGAAAGAAATTACCCATCGCCGTCCGGTGAAATTATCCAATCAAAAAATTACGGCCATCATAGATGGAGTCTTCTATCAAATCAACAACACGGGTATCGCTCGCGTTTGGACTGCTCTCTTGCAAGAATGGGTTAAAACCGGGTTTGCTAAACAACTTTTATTCTTAGATCGCGCTGGAACAGCCCCGAGGATTCCGGGGGTCAAATATCTCTGTATTCCCAGTTACGATTACAATAATACCGAGGCCGATCGCCGCTTGTTGCAGGATATTTGTGATGAAGAAAATGCGGATGTCTTCATCTCCACCTATTACACCACTCCCCTAACCACTCCCTCGGTATTCATGGCCTATGACATGATTCCAGAACGGAATTCAAGCAATCTAAATGCCCCAATGTGGCGGGAAAAACATCAAGGCAGCCGTCATGGTTCCGCCTATATCACTATTTCGGAACAAACTGCCCGGGATTTGGTTCAGTTTTTCCCGGAAATTCCGCGCGATCGCGTGACGGTTGCCCCTTGCGGTATTAAGCCAGAATTTAGGCCGACAACTCCGGCAGAAGTTACCGCATTTAAATCAAAATACCACCTTTCAAAATCTTATTTCCTCTGGGTCGGTAGCCGTACCAATCTCAATCACTACAAAAATGCCATCTTATTCTTTCAGGCATTTGCTCAACTGCCGAACCGTGAAGCCTTCGACATTCTTTGTGTGGGTGGAGAACCCCAATTAGAACCAGAATTTCAACCTTATGTCGCAAATACAACTGTCCATTTGTTGAAATTGAGTGATTCAGAATTGCGGCTGGCTTATTCCAGCGCCATTGCCCTAATTTATACCTCTAAATATGAAGGCTTTGGCTTGCCCGTCCTGGAAGCAATGGCTTGCGGATGCCCGGTGATTACTTGTCCCAATGGTGCGATTCCTGAAGTTGCAGGAGAAGCGGTTATTTATGTCAAGGATAACGATATTTCTGGTCTAGTTAAGGCTATGGAGGAAATTCAAAAAAATGAAGTTCGCAATCCCTTAATAGCCGCAGGATTACAACGACAGCGGCAATTTTCATGGGAAAAAATGGCGGAAATTGTCCGATCAACCCTAGTTGCTACCGTACGAAACCCAGGGAAAGAGGCGATCGCCTCTCCCTCTTACCGCAGCCCCTCGGAACCTACTCCTGTAACTCATCTACAGCCAAGCCGCCAACAACTGGCCCAGCAATGGTTACAGACTCCCGAAGAGCAGTTACAATCCGCTTATTTAGGTGAATTGGGCAATACCCATAAAGCCCTCCTAGACAGTGGCATCAAATATCAGGCGATCGCCCCTAGCGAACAAGCATTCATCGGCCAACTTTCCACCTCAATTGCCCAGGGATTTGATGCACCCAATGCTCTGCAATCCTTCATTGCGGCTACCCTCTATTGCTATCCCCATCAACTTCAAATTCCCTACAAAAATGCACCGATTCCGAAATGGTTTGCCCAGGATTATCTCAAATTTATGTTTTCTAGTCCGACCCTATTCCACGAAGTCGGAGAAGTTGAACAATACTCTTGCTATTTCCAAGGGTGGATAGAATATGTCCATCAGAAAATCTTTAGCAATCCTGAGTCCCCTTTGTGGCAGAGCGTAGCCGAGTTTTTTACCCAGGGAAATACCAATTTTGCATCTCTGTACTTCACCCGCGCCAATCTAAAATCTCTTTATGCCCAACGAGCTGATATTATTGAATATGCCCTCAAAAATCGGGGGGTTCAAGTGGATTATATCTTCCCTCCCCGTTCGGTGAATTCCTCTAAAATTCGCCTGGGAATTTTGAAAAATCATTTCAATTCGGCTACAGAAACCTTAGTAACTCTGCCTGTTTTTGAGCATCTTGATCGCCAGCGGTTTGAAATTATTCTCTATGCCAATCAGGTCAACGGCAGCCAACTGGAATCGCATTGTCAGAGTCGCGCCGATCGCCTTGTGAAACTGCCTGAAAATTTGTCTCAACAAGTCCAAACCCTCCGCAACGATGACTTAGATATCCTCTTCATCGGCACCAATATTACCCAACTCAATCAACCCTTGACAGCACTTGTCCAACACCGACTCGCCCGAGTCCAAGTGACCTCCATTGCCTCCCCGGTTACCACCGGCATTCGCAATATTGACTACTATATTGCCGGAAATTTAACCGCACCTACGACTACTAGCAGTGAACAATACCGCGAAAAACTGGTCAATATTGAAGGGTCTGGGTTGTGTTTCAGGTTCCCCTTCCCGGAACCTGCATCTACCATAAATCCCACTCGTGCAAGCTGGGGTGCAACGGATCAAACCGTGGTATTTATGTCGGGTGCTAACTTCTACAAAATTATTCCTGAACTCACTGAAACTTGGGCCAAAATTATGGCCTCAGTTCCCAATTCTATTTTGGTCTTATATCCCTTTGGGCCAGCTTGGAATTCTACTTATCCGGCGAAACCGTTTGTGGAACGAATTCATCGAATTTTTGCCCAATATGGCATCGATAAACGGCGGTTAGTTCTGATTAATACTCTGCCGAGTCCAGCGGATATTAAAGAATGCGTCAAACTGGCTGATATTTATCTGGACTCCTATCCCTATAGTGGAGCAACTTCTTTACTAGATCCATTACAACTGGGAATTCCAGCGATCGCCTGGGAAGACAATAGCTTAAGGTCTCGCCAAGCTTCTGCACTGTTACGGGAAATCCAGCTAACTGATTTAATCGCCCAAAATGAAACCAGTTATATTCAATTGGCGATTAAGCTGGCAACAAATCCTCAACTTCGCCATCACTATCGGCAGCAAATTCAGCAACAAATGCAGCAAAATCCGCCTTTTTTAAATAGTGCCGCTTACGGACAGAAAATCGGGCATTTATTTGAGCAATTGTTTCAAGAGAGACAGACTTCTGAGGTAATCGCGAGTGCTAAACCTACTCCCTCTAAACCCGGCTCTGTTTCTCAGGAATTTCTCAACCGTCTGATCGGTTGTGCCAACTTGTATTATATTGACCCCTCCGATGAATCTATTTACCGGGAATTGCTCCAACTGCGGCGAGAATTTGCTGAATTGTGGTTGCAAATGCCCAGCGATCGCCTGCGTGAATGCTACACCCAAGAACTCGGTAAAGCGCATCAAAGTGTCCTGAACAGTGGCATTCAAAATCAGCCCTTACCCGACACAGAACAGCCCTTTGTGCAGGAATTAACGGCAAAACTGACGCCCGGACTTGATGCACCATCGGGGATGAATGCAGTCCTAGCGTTACTGTTATATCAACAGCGCGATCGCCTCCCCCAATTCACCGACCCCTTACCCGATTGGGTGAATGCTTAATCAGAATTAATGGTCCCCCAGTATAGAAATCAGGTTTCTTTCATCAATTCCTAAAAATTCTTGCATCCTTGTCAGGAATTAATGAAAGAAACTGGGTTTCTATACCCCCGATTACATCCAATCTTCGCTATCACTATCTTGCGCTCGATAAACTCGACCTTTTCTATGAATCTCGCGGGTTTTTTCAAATAAATCTTCTTCGGTCATATTCCAGCGGTATAAGACTTTTTCGATATCACTCCACACATCGCGCGAACCGGGGAATCCTCGATATCTAATTCGCAGTCGAGCTAATTCCGCCAGATTATATTCAGTCATATCTCCTGCTAAAATTTTGTCCAGAGTCTCGCGATCCTTTCGAGCTTGGGGATGTTGTTGTTCCTGTTTAATCTCAGACATACTCGTGAAATTTCTCCTTAATTGAGTTAATTGAAACGAATTCCCTGTTTTATTAGCGATTCAAAAATTCCATACATATCTTGAGCAAATTTAGCTGGATTCCACAACGGAGATAGATGTTGGGGTTGCTTAGAACGGATTAATTGATGACGAATTTCTTGTCTAACTTTAACTTCTTGACCTAACCGAATTCCCCAATCAATATATTCTTCCCAACTCCAAGCAATTCCACTCTGAATGCTGAGGGTATTAAGAAAAGAATAGCCCATGCGGGCTAGACATAGTTCTCCTACTCGCGTAACAAGGGGCAGGTTAAACCATAGGGCTTCTAGGGTATGAGTGCCGCCATTGTAGGGATAGGAGTCTAATAAAATATCCGCACATTCGTAGATAGCCCGGTGCTGTTCTTCCGTTCGGCTTCTGGAGATGCAAATAACCCGATTGCTGGGGACTCCTAACTCAGTACAGGCTCGTTCATAGAGTTGTAAAATTGCCGATCGCTCTCCTTCTCCTTTATGAATCAATACACTATTGGGAACCTGTTTAAGAATCTGAACTTGGGCTTTGACTAACTCACGATTTAGTTTTTTCCCGGGGGCTACACAGAGGTAAGCAATCCGGTCCCAACTAATGCCTAAGCTCAATCGGACCACTTCTCGCTCGACGGATTGACGCTTAAATCCAGAAACCGCTACAAAGGAATCAGGCATTCGGATTAACTGTTCGATGTAATCCGCTTCAATCCCTGGGGGATGGGTGTGGCGATCACCTAAAAAGTAATGGGCTGAAGATAAAAAAGGCGCATCAAATCCCAGCCATGAGAGGCAAATAGGAGCCGGTTGCCCGTACAAAATATCTAACTGCTCAGAACAGGTGACTGAATCTAAATCAACTAAAATATCAATTTTATCCTGGCGGATTTGCTCCAAAATTTCTGATTTAGCCCCTTCAGAATTAGCACTTTGCGGCTGATAAAATTGGGTGGCTATGTTTTCAAACTCTAGGGTTTTATCATCCCTAACTTGAAATTGAGTCACATACAAATAGATTTCACTACCGAGAGTCGATAACTCGCGCAGAATATCTGCACTACACCATCCAATGGAATGGCGGCGGAAATGCGGGGAGAGGAAGCCGATTTTGAGATGGGGAGGTTGGGGGGGATGGGGGAGATGGGGAAGATGGGGGTGTTGGTTGAGGCGGGCTTGATTTTTAGATCCGAGGCGTTTGGCTAAGTTTAGATTAGCTTTGGCATCATCGCGCAGATGGGGTTGAGAAAACATCAGCCGAGAATACAGCAAGGCGATGGACTCGAAATCTAAGGAATCAAGGTCCGAGTGAAGCTGTGTTTCTAGGCTGAGAAAGGTTTCCTGAGCTAAATCGCTATATCCCCCATGTAAACATAAGGAGAGATAGGGGAGGGCAGCTAACAGTCTACTGGGGCCCTGGGCACAGCTTAAATAGTCTTGCGCAGCTTGCCAAAGGGAGTCAAACTCAATGCCGAAAGGGTCTCGGGACCGAATCAGATAGAACAAAGCATGGTGTGCCGCGATTAAGTCTGGATCAAGGGCGATCGCCTGAAGAAAGCAGTCCACTATCCCACGCCATTCTGATCCACTGAGATTGTGATGCTGATGCCCTTGTTGTAAAAGGGCCGTCCCTAAATTGTAATGAATCCCTGATAACTGGGGGCTGAGGGTTCGGGCGGTTTTGAGGGCCGCAATGCCTTCATTCAAGGACCCTTGTTGGATGAGGGCGTTGCCGAGATTAGAATAGGCTTGGGAGAAGTTCGGCTGGAGCGCGATCGCCTGTTCGTAGTGGTCAATCGCCTCCTCAACTCGTGCCAGAGTTAACAGAGCATTTCCGATGGTTAGATACCGTTGTGCGGTTCCCAGAGTCGGTTCCCGGCGTAAGGCATCCTGCCAAGACTCCAGGGCCTCTCCTAAGCGCTCTAAATCGTGATAGAGCGTCCCCAGGTTCCAGTAAAGGGCTCCTTGGGCGGGTTCAAGGGTGAGAGCCTTTTCGTAGCAAGCGATCGCCCGTTGTGACTCCCCTCGACGATAGTAGAGACTGCCCAAATTCGCATAAGCTGCCGCAAACTCAGGGATAATCTGCACCGCCTGTTGGTAAGCGCGTTCTGCGGCGGCCCATTTTTCTTGGGATTGGAAGATATTACCCAGGGTCTTGTAAACCTCTCCTGACTGAGGCTCTAGTTTGAGCGCCCTTTGACAGTAGGCGATCGCCTGAGTCAAATCACCCTGCCGCCAATAGAGGTCCCCCAAGTGACCATAAGCCTCAACCGCATCCGGGTTAAAATTCAGGGCTTCTTGATAAAAGGCGATCGCTTCAGAATACTGCCCCTTTGCTCTCAACTGATTGCCGCCCTGGATCCAAACTTCAGCTTTTTCCAGATCACTCACAGACATCTCCCTGATCCCCACGGATTTTCGGTCTTGACTTCCATAGCAATCCTAAATCAAAACAGCTCTGTGCCTCTACTTTGCCTTATGCTCGGCAATGGATTCTGTCCTTAACTTGTCCCAACCCACCATGACAACTTCGTAATAATTAGCAGTAACTGCTCTGATTTATAGCAATTCCCTATAGAATCCCCTCGGGGATCGTATAGAAGAAGACAGTAAAATCCGCTTCCGTAGTCTGTGCGCTCTTTGAAAATCTGAGTAGAGAAGAAAAATTGTGGGCCGGTTTAACTCATCCGGTTAAAACAATAATGTAGAGACGAGAGATTTTGGGTCTATTTAATTAATAATGTAGAGATGAGAGATTTCGGGTCTCTAAATCAAGCGCAGGGAATAGCCCCTAGGAGCCGTACTCATCTATCCCCCTGGGATAGTAGTGTAGGGACAACAGAGGCGATCGCCTCTGGGACTTCCAGTCCCTACCCCGAGCAGTCCCTGAATCCTCTCTATCTCGTTTAACCCGATGATTGCAGGTCACCAGGATGATTGTTACTGGGTTCCCCCGATTTAGAGTGGCCCTACTGGCCCCCTATTTAATAAACTTTCCCGCGATCTGCCGGGTCAGAAAAGGAAAACACAGAATAGAGGAATAAGAGCTGCCTGGGTAAGCATTTTGAGCCATTTCTGGAAAGGGAACTCTCGGATTGGTATCATAGTCGTGCACCCCAGCATTGTCAAGCTAAAATCAATGAGCAATGCTAATTCAGTCAGAGTTGGAACAGCTAAAATTTTGCCATGTTGCCAGACTAGACATTAGCACCCAATTGGGCTAGACTTGCTGCTGACAGAAAGTCCAGACGACTCAACCAAAGTCAAGAGTTTCCTAGGTTAGCTGCCTGAGCAGACTTGACAAGGACGACACGAAACAGATGAGGAGTGAGAAACTGAATGGTTAGAATACTCGATACAAACCCGGTAAATCCGAACGATACCCTAGATCTATTTACGTTTGGCCTAGGCGCAGATACGGTTGTGGGCTTAACGGGAAGTGATTTTATTACCACCGATACTGTCGGTGGGAGTTTAATTTTTGGGAATACGGAAAATGATTCCCTGACCTCTAGCACCTCAGGAGACACCCTGTATGGGGGTCAAGACGATGACTTTTTGGTGAGCAAAGGGGGCGGAAGCGTCTTCTTTGGCGACTTAGGCCAAGATCGGTATGAAGCCCGAGGCAGCTTAGGTCGCGACACGGTTTACGGTGGCACCAACAACCAATCCGAAAACCGAGTAGAAGACAGCGATGATATTTTCAACTTTGGTAATGGTCTTGGGGGCAACCTCGCCTTTGGAAACGGCGGAGATGACTTCATCAGTGGCTCCGGATTAGGCGCGGATACCCTCTACGGTGGTATCGGTGACGATACTATCCAGGTGATTGAAATCGCCGGTAGTGGCTCAGGTTCTGGGGGTGGAGGTGCTGCCTTCGTTCCGGATACCATTGGTGGCATTGGCTTCGTGCCTCCCTTCTTATTTAGTGGTGGATCCGGCGCCGGTGCAACAGCAGGCTTAGGAGTGGGCGTTGTTGTAGAAGATGGCGTAGCGGTTCCCAGAAACCCCGGACGCAACTATCTCAGCGGTGACAAAGGCAATGACGTCATCTTTGGGATTGGCGATCGCGACAGTCTGTACGGGGGCGAAGGAAACGACTCCCTCTTCATGCTCAGTGCCAGTGCTACCGGAGAACTCGGGTTATCTGCTGATGGGGTTAACACTGTAGAAGGTGCCCGACGCGAACTCGCAGGCTTCCCCCGCAACAACTGGTTAAGTGGCGGGACTGGCAGCGACTACATTTACTCCTACGGCGGCGATCGCGGACGTCAGACAATGATCGGCGCCGAGGGAGATGATTCCCTCTTCAACCGAGGTAGTCAAGTCCTAGTGTTTGGTAATACAGGCGTAGACTACCTAGAAACTCACGGATTTACGCGGAGTACCTTATATGGTGGACAAGATAATGACACCGTAGTTTCCGGCTTGTCCCTCGTCGAGGATAGCACTGTAACCGTAGTTGGTGGCACCAACCTCCTGTATGGAGATAAAGGTAACGATACGATGCTCAGTGCCGGCATTCGCGATACCTTAATTGGTGGCAACATCGAAGATAACGACACGATCGCCGGAAACAATCTGGACCTCATATCCCTCGGTGGAGCCTCTAGCATTGGCTTTGGTAACCAAGGCAATGACTCTCTAGTCGGTTCAGCCGCTTCCGTAAGTCTGTATGGTGGTCAAGATAACGATTCCATCGTCTCATCGGGAGCTGATTCTTATTTAGCAGGGGACAAAGGCAACGATACCTTAATCCTCGCAGATGGTGTCACAGGCAACACCCTGATTGGCGGCGAAGGCAATGACTCCCTCTACGCCAAGAATGGTGGCGGTGGAAACCTGCTAATCGCTCTTACTGGCGATAACGTGCTGGTTGCTGGGGCAGCTGATGACACCCTGATTGGCGGTAGCGGTAATGACTTCCTCGTAGGAAGTGAGCAAGCAGATACCCTCCGGGCAGATACTCCTGGGGTTGATACCCTGGAAGGGTTCTATGGTGCGGATAGCTTGATTGGCACCAGTGGTGAAGCCGATGCATTCCTCTTCTCCAGTGTTCTGGATGCCCGTGATGCTGTCCCCGAAGAGAACCCGACATTTCCCTCGGGAACGCCCACGCCTGGTGATACTATCACCAGCTTCGAGAGTGGTCGAGATAAAATCTACCTGAACCTCACAGGTTTTGGTTTAGACTCTGAGGCGATCGCTGGACTCCGGACCAATATCGACTTCTTCTCTACCAATAAAACCACGACCTACACCGGTAGCTTCGAGAACTTGATCACTGGAACTGGTACGACTTCAGCCATCGTCTTCGATGCTCAAGATCAGGGTGGGTTCTTGCTCTGGGATGCAAATGGTGCGGCCCCGAGTGATCGGAACAATCCCGATGAAATTGTCACTATTGCTGTTGTCAGCAGTGGTGCGATTACCCGGAATGACATATTCCTGTTCTAAATGGCGCTTCGTGACATAAACGCCTTGTAATGATTGAGCCACAGATGTTATTCATCTGTGGCTCTTTTGCTGGGGCTAGAGGAGGAAGGGGGAGATAGGGAGGATGGGGAGGATAGGGGAGATGGGACTTTACATTAGACTTCTTGCAAAATTCTTTAAAGTCGATTGGCTTGTGTAAGGGGGGTTGGGGGGATCAATCCGGAATTTTGCAAGAGGTCTGATTATCCCGGAGAAATATTAATGCCTCGACCAATTAGGTTCAGAAATGCAGTACCAAAGTGCTGAATTTCCAGGAATCCAGCATAAACAGGATCGGGTTTATAGATTCTAAACGTCCGCATAATGCCCAGAGTAGCGACGCTTTCTAAGGGTCCGATAAAACTAGTATCGCGGTCTAAAAAATAAGGTTGTGATGCCCAATGGGCCATCTGTTTAGCATTCAGAAAAAAACAACCAGAATGGGGATTCAGAGCACGCCGAAAGATGACAGGTTGTTCCATGATATTTCCCTTCAACTCTGGGCGGTCCTCGACCTTCTGAAATTGGGCCGTTGCCCTCGGTAATAAATCCCCATCAATATAGACTTTACCCACTCGACCCGGAGGCGCGATTTCATAGCGATTGGGTTGTAACAGATTCATGTCCCCTGCTTGGGAAGAAAACCAGTTTAATTTAATAAAAAACCAGGGGTCATGGAGGATCAGGTCATCTTCCATATAGCAATAATAATCATAGTGACCCAAACTATCGCGCAACAGGGCGTGACACTCAAACCCCAGCATCAAGGGTTTCGCTTGGGTAGCGTGATGGCGATAAATCTGACGGGGAACCGGCAACTCCTCTAAAACATGACAGTTTTGAGTGGTACAAATCACGATGTCAAGCTCCACGGATTGACCCTGATTCGCGGGGACTGCCAGAGATTTGGCAATATCCAGTAACCCTTGATATTTCCCTAAAATTGCGCCTAAGTGGGTTAAAGACTGACTCAATGCTACAATCCGCGATCGCGGGTCTTTGCTGAGAGAACCATGTTTCCCTCCGCCATCGGGGTTGAAATAATGCGCGATCGTGACCAGTATTTTCATAGAGATAAATTGAGATGGAGGGGATGGGGTGGATGGGGGAGAGGAGCTTTTTGGGTGATTGTTTGCCTATTAATTTTCAAACAACTCTGGTAGGCGATCGCGCAATTCCTGATTTAACTCAGGGAGGCGATCGCGCAGGGATAAATACCACTGATGGCGTTCCCGATAATGCTGAGAGAGCAAGCGATTTTTAGCCACCCACTGATAGGCATTCTGCCCTAAACCCCTGCGCAAATCCAGATCCTGGATTAAAGACTCCAACTTTTGACCAAATTCCGTTTCTGAGTGATAAATTAGACCCGTTTCTCCCTCAATAATCGTATTTTCATAGATGGTTGGACTCGCTACCACGGCGACCCCATGACCGGCACATTCGAGAAACTTTAAATCCGACTTCATCCTATTAATACGAGTTGGGGTCAGGGGTAGCAGAGCGACATCACAACTATGCAATACCTCCTGATAGGTTTCATAAGGAGAAAAGGGTAAAAACTCTTTATTTTTCACCTGCAACTGCTCAAAAAACTGGCGATCGTGCAGCACTTTCACTCGCACCTGTTTCTTGTATTTTTGCAGAACCCGATTTAACTCTGACATAATCGGTTGCCAATCTGCTTCACGATTAAGCGCTCCGAAAAAGATAGTGCAAGTCGGGTCATCAGAATAGGTTCGTTTCGGGGGTAAATAGCCCAATTGATTTTTAAAGACTGCTACATTGGGATTATATTGGCGTAAAAAATCAGCTAAGGGTTCTGTAGAAGTTTGTACGCCGTGACAACCACGATAACTCAGAAATAGATTTTTTTCATATTCCGGACGGCGCAGGGGGTCATCATCAATTTCAGCAATAATTAAATAGCCTAATTGCAGCAGTTGTTTGAGTTTGACCACATCCTCGGGATAGTCCATAATGGTCCGCTGCCAGATAAAAACTTTTTCCTCTTGAGGGAGTGCCGCATTCAAATTAGCCGATCGCACCTCCGAGAGGGTTCGCACCCCTGGAATGGTCGCACTGAGGCGATCGGGTTCCAATACCCTCGGGCGATCGCATCCCGTCGGGGCCATAATAATCGTCTGAATTAATAACCGTCTCGGCGGCACTTCCGACTTAATTCCTCTCACCACATATTGAATTGCCCCGGTTTGAGTTTCAAACGCCTTCGGGTCAATTCCCAACCCTTGAACCACCGGGGCCATTAACTGCTGAAACTGTTGAAATGCTGGAGGTTTTCGTCCCCGAGTTTGAATTTCATAACTTTGCAAACCTGCTTGTAGGAATAACTTTTTTACCTCATCTAACGTAAAAAACCGTAAATGAGTGCGATCGAGCAACCCTTGGTCCTGATACTCCCAACTCCCCCGCAACAAATTAACAATTGCCGTCCAATGTTGAATATTAGGAATACAAGCCAAAACCTGCCCCTCCTCCTTCAACCACTTCACTTGATGCTGAAGAACCCGCCACGGATCAACCAAATGTTCCAATACATCCCCATACACCAAACAATCAACAGACCCAGGCTCAAACTGTAGCCGATCATCCTCCAAATCTTCTACATTGGCAACAATGACTTCATCTAACCGTTGCCCTGCAAGTGCTGCCGCTTCCTGATTAATTTCTACCCCAATATAACGGCCATGAGGATTAATTCGCTTATATTGTGCCCCCATTGCCCCGGCACCACAACCCACCTCAATAATCACTCCAGCATCTGCCGGTAAAACCTTAAATAAATCTGGATTCACCCGGTCATAATAATCAAAATCAACCATAATTTTCTCTGAAAATTTTCTCTAAATTTATCTTCTGAAAACCCATGAAATCCTTGGATTACCCTTCTCCCTTCCACCTCACCAATTGCCCAATTTTTTCACTCCAAACCCTACCAAAATGCTGCACCTCCAAAAAATTAGCCATCATAGGTGCAGGTTTATAAACCTTAAACGTCCGCATGATTCCCAAAGTCGCTGCACTTTCCAAAGGACCGACAAACCGAGTATCGCGGTCTAAAAAATAGGGTTGCTGTACCCAGTATTCCATCTGTCGAGCATTTAAGAAATAACAGCCCGAATGGGGATTGCAAGTGCGCTGAAACGTAACAGATTGCCCCATAATTATGGCAGTAAGTTGGGGTTGTTCTCGAACATTTTGATAGAGTGCGGTAATTTGGGGGTGAAGTTCTCCATCAATGTAAGTTTTGCCGATGCTGGGGTGGGTGGATTGTTCATAGCGGTTGGGTTGAAGGAGATGGCGATCGCCTGCTTGTTGGGTAAACCAATTTAGCTTGATAAAAAACCAGGGGTCGTGCAAAATCAGGTCATCTTCCAGAAAACAGTAATAATCATACCCGCCTAAGCGTTCTTTTAAGAGAGCCTGACACTCAAATCCCAGCAGCAGCGGTTCGGCATCCGTGGGGTGATGAGTCCATAAATGCGAGGGGAGGGGAAGGCGATCGAGAATATGGTAGCCTTGGGTCGTGCAAATCACAATCTCAATGTCAGTTTGTAGGGAGTGATTAGCGCTTATCGCAACCCGGTTGGCATAATCCGTGGCATACTGGGAGTTTCCAAATAACTGGTGCAATGCGGTTAGGTTTTGGGTGAGTGCTTGAATACGCGGGGTAGGATCGTCGCGTTGAGCACCATACTTGCCAATCCCATCCGGGTTGAAAAAGTGAGCCAGGGTAAATAGAATCCGCATAGAAATTTTAGGCTTTAATCCGATGAAGTTTGAGGCTTGTTCACGACAGTTAATGACAACTTTTGCCACCATTTTAGATCCACAACGTCAGGGGACGGCGATCGAAATCGGGGTGGGAACCCAAGATTATTATTTTGTGGATTTTGTCAAGGCGGGGTTTCCAACCCTGGCGGTGGAACCGGCCCCAGCACCGGAGGTGAGGGCAATTTGTCAACAGTTGAATGTTCCTTTAGAACAAGCGGCGATCGCCGAAGAAAATGGGCAAGTTACCCTATATTTAGGGGAATACCAAGGGCGGCTAAATGTCAATTTGAACTCCTTAAATCCCGATTGGTGGGGAGTGGCAAACCCTCAACAGTCTGACTCTGAGAGTCAGAGAAGAACCCCTGCCAGCCTGAATGTGCCTGCATTTACCTTAAAAAGATTACTACAAAATCGCGGAATTAAACAGCTTTCTATTTTAAAAGTTGATACAGAAGGCAGTGAGTTTGGGATTATTAATGGACTACGGGAGATTCCTGTAAAAACTTTACCGAGTTTGGTGCAATTTGAATATGGGGGAGGGGGCGATCGCCAGAGTCAGGAAGGGGGATGGAACCCCAAATATTTTCAGAGTACCCTCGATTGTTTAGAGGTCCTAAAAGCCCTAGGATATGAATGGTTAGTGCTAATTGATAGGGAGTTACCCCGTCCCTGTTCCTTTGCGTTGCAAGAAATTACTAATTTTGCAGATATTTTTCATCCCTTGTCCCATGTAGGCAATGCGATTGCCTGCAAAACTCGCCATATTACCTCCCAAATTAACCTAGACTCCCTTTGTCAGCCTTATCTCAATTATTCCAAAAAATTAGCTGAAAGTTTAGTCAATTTAGGCTCCAATAAAATTGTCCATTCCTTTAAATATATTCTCCCCTATGTCATTGCTCATCAGTATAAAATCAAAAACCGTCCCTTGAGGGTCTTAGAGTATGGACCAGGATGTAACACTGAGCAGTTTATCAAATCATTAGTTTGTCAGCAAGTTGTGTCCGTTGAGGACAATGCAGGATGGTATCAAAAATTTGCGCCTATCGTCCAATCTGCTCAAGGGATTGATATTGATTATCGATTAATTGAGGTAAAAAGTGCAGAAGGAAAAGCCTATTTAGGGGGACATTGCTGGACTGAATCCGAGATTTTAGAGTATTGTGAATATCCCCTTAAATATGGCCCCGGCTATTTTGATATTATCTTTGTCGATGCAGGCGATCGCCAGGATGAAGTAACCATCAAAGGTCGCACTTATCCCGGTTGTCCCGTTCGCAATATCTGTTTAGAACTTGCCCATACCCTATTAGCAGATCAAGGGGTTGTTGTTCTCCATGATGTGCCCGGACCTTTTCCCACAATCAATCGGTCCTTAGTCGCACCAATTCAAACTTTTTCTGTTGTTAAAAGTTTCCCTCAAGTTTGTACAACTCTTTTATCTAATTCTCTGAACTTGGATGAACTTGAAAGATTTATTTCTCAACTCTATCCCCACCGTATCTCCCAAGACTCTCTCCCATCCGAAATGCCCTCTAGTCGCCCGAGTAGTCCAACAGATGGAAAAATGTTGGACTTATCCAAACTTTTAAAAGAGCATTCTATCATCCCTCGGGGAATCATTCATGTGGGGGCAAATGAAGGAGAAGAACTAAAAACTTATCAAGAGATTGGCATCAAGAAGGTGTTATTTATCGAAGCCAATCCCACCGTTTTTCAGGTATTACAAGATAACTTGAGTGATGTTCCTAACCTGATGGGCGTAAATTGTGCCATCTCTAATATGAATGGAACTGCCACTTTGCACGTTACCTCAATGGATGCAGCCAGTTCTATTTTACCCTTGAAACGGGTTAAAGAATATTATCCCGAGATTCAAGAAACCTATCAAATTCAGGTCCAATGTAAAACATTGGATACCCTGCTGGCAGAATTGGGATTAAATCCAGCAGATTTTAATCTCTTGAATTTAGATATCCAAGGGGCAGAATTTTTAGCCTTTCAAGGGGCAAAAAATCTACTACAACATATCGAAGCAATTAATACTGAAGTCAATTATGAGGAACTGTATGAAGGGACACAGTTAATTGACAAAATTGATCAATTATTAGCAGAATCTGACTTTGAGCGTGTTGCCACTGTCACCCCCTATCATCCTTCTTGGGGAGATGCGTTTTATGTCAAAAAGCCTTTAATTACCCTCTCTACCCTGGGTACTAATGGACGATTTGCTAATCAACTTTTTCAATATGGGTTTTTGAAACTTTATGCTCAAACCCATCATCTGCGGATAGAAACTCCGGAGTGGATTGGACAGTATTTATTTGGACATCAAGACCCGCCCTTATCTAAAAATCTAGCCGAAGTCAAAGATGTCAGTACCCGCGCCGATGATTCGCCGATCTTAAAACGGCAAACCCCCTTAAAAAATGTTGATATTTGGGGATATTTTCAGTTTCATACTCAATATTATTCCCAATATAAAGACGAATTTTGTCGCTTGTTTGAACCAATTCTTGAGGTCAAACAACAACTCGACCCCGTACGCGATCGCCTACTTTCCAAAGGCAAAACTATTGTTGGATTACATATCCGACTCAAAGATTATGGGTTTTCTTACTTTTTCATTGCCCCTCTAATCTGGTATAAAACCTGGTTAGCCCAAATCTGGGATTCTCTGGAAAAACCAGTTTTATTTATTGCCAGTGACGAAGTAGAAAAAGTCCTGCCCTATTTTGCTGAATATCAACCGGTTACCGCCAAATCCCTGGGGGCCGACTTACCAAAAGCCGAATTTTATCCCGATTTTTACTTACTAAGTCACTGCGATATTCTGGCAATTTCTAACAGTACCTTTTCCTTTGTTGCTTCCATGCTTAATCGCCGGGGAACCTGCTTCATGCGTCCCCAATTGTCCGCGCAATCCCTGATTCCTTACGACCCTTGGAATAGCGAACCGATTTTGCATGATGCCAAAGTGCTGAGGAAATATGAACCAGCCTGTCTGCGGCCCCTGCGAGAGCAAATTGCCGATCGCTGGTTGAGCTTAAGTGGCGATCCACTTCAAATCAGCTATTTCAGTGGCGTGGGTATTGATGCAAAAATACTGCTCGATAAAGGAGTAAAAAATGAACCCTTAACGGACAGTGAAAGACTGTTAATCCAACAGTTAAACTCACAGCTGAGTTCCCGATTGGATCAGCCCAAAGCCCTGCAATCTTTTGTCGTGGCAATGTTGTATCGGGATGCCTATCAACTCCCCTTCACCTATAACGGTGCAGCAATTCCTAAATGGTTTTTCCGTGATTTTTGGCAATTTCTCTGTTGCGCACCTAGTGCCTTTTCCGAACTCGGAGAACCTGAACAATACTTCTTCTATATTCAGGAATTGGTCAATTATGTCCATTCCCATCTGTTGCAAAATCCTACTTCAACCCTATGGCGCTACATTGCCTTATGTTTTATCCAATTCCATAATCTTAAAGCCCTATCTGCTTGGGAAGGGAATGGATTGAAAATTGCCCAGAAACGGGGAGAAATTTTGGAATTGACCTTAAAAACTTTGGGTCAAACCCTAGAGTATGACTTTCCCCCCCGTCCCCCTGCTCGGGATAAAATTCGCCTAGGAATTCTGCAACATAACTTTTTTGCCGCCAAGGAAACTGTAGTCACTTTGGCTGCCTTTGAGCATTTAGATCGAGAGAAATTTGAGGTCCGGTTGTATGCGATCGCCGTTCAAGAGACCCCCATGCAACAAACTTGCCAAAATTGTGCCGATCGCTTAGTGCAGCTACCCCAGAAATTGGGGGAACAAGTGGACAAAATTCGCCAAGATGATTTGGATATTCTGCTGATTGGTAGCGATATTTCTAGCAATACCCATGCGATCGCCCTATTAGCTTGCCACCGCTTGGCGAGGGTCCAATGTACCGGGGCTTGGGTAACCCATACCACGGGACTGCGCCAAATGGATTACTACATTACCGGGGATTTGATGGCAGGACCCCAATTCCAAACCTACTATCAGGAACGAGTCGTCACAGTGGAAGGGTCTGGACTTTGTTTCAAGCGACCCCAACCCGGGAAACAACAGCTCATTCAACCCACACCCCATCGCTGGGGAGCTTCCGAGGAAACAGTGATCTTCATTTCCGGGGCGAGTACCAACAAAATCGGTCCTCAGATTCGAGAAACCTGGGCCAAAATTTTGGCCGCCGTGCCTCATTCGATCTTGGTGTTATATCCCTTTGGAGGAATGGGCGCCAAATTTTATCGCACCAGTCCCTACGATAATCACACCCAAATCGTCTTACATCGATATGGAATTGACCCTAAGCGGTTCGTAGTCATTGAGCAGTTAAATTCTTTAGAAGAACTCAAAGACAATTTGCAGCAAGCGGATCTGTATTTAGATGCTTACCCGGATACCGGGGATTTATCCCTAATCGATCCGTTAGAAGTGGGACTGCCCGTGGTGGTTCGGGAAGGGGAAGCCCCACAAACCCGGCGATCGCCTGCCCTATTGCGAGAATTACAGCTTGAACAATGGATTGCCCCGACTGAATCCGCCTACATTGACTTAGCGGTATCCCTAGGGACAAACCCAAAGCACCGGGAACAGTATCGGCAGCAACTTCACCGGCGTTTCCAGAAGACAGTTCCCTGTCTGGATACCCGAGCTTATTCCGCCAAAATTGGAGCACTCTTAGAAAAACTGTTTCTAAATCCAATTTGAATCCAGGGCAAGGAAAAAATAGCCTAGAGGGGCAGAAACTGTGGGGATTGCGGGTGAGTTGGGCAACCTGTTTAAAGAAACCAATCCCGGTTGACTCGCGTCCCCCCTACTAGAGAGAACTCAACGGTGTATCTACTAAGATAGTAAACAGCAGTCAAATTTTTTTTCAGGGCAGCAACGGCAATCGGGAAGGGTCAGATAACAACAGGATCAACGCTTAATGAGGGAATCAACGATAGACGGAATGTTCCAGATCAGGTTAATCCGGAAATCTAGGTATTTTCCTTCATCTTGCCCAAACGGGTAAGGTTATATCCACCCGTTCCAAGACTGCCATCCCCGTGAGTTTGACCGGCTGTTTATGATGGGAGAGCATCACCCAATTGCCCGAAACCTAAACCAAAATTCAATTCAGGAAACAAAAAGTGCTGGCAATGCCAACTAGGATTGGTTATATTTGTGGTCTTGTAGAGGTTGAACATGAGTGACCTTTTCCAAGTTGGCGACATAACGATTAAAGCCCAAGACATACCCGCCTTATTAAAGCGGTATCAGTTAGATCTGCAATTTTGTCGGGGTGTTGTCCTAGATCAAGGAATAGCTGAGGCAAAAATCACGGCAACTGATGAAGAACGCTTAAGAGCGCTTGAAGACTTTGCTGTGCAGCAAAAGCTCACCTCCCCTGAAATCCGGGAGGCGTGGCTGAAAAGCCAAGGCATGACCGAAGAACAGATGCAGGAGTCTGTAGTGCGCCAGATATTGATAGAAAAATTCAAGACAACAACTTGGGGGCCAAAAGTTCAAAGTTATTTTATGACCCGCAAAAGCGACCTGGATAAAGTGGTTTACTCCTTAATTCGGACTCAGGATGCGGGTCTGGCCCAAGAAATCTACTTTCGGATTTCTGAAGGGGAACAAAGCTTTGCAGATGCGGCGCAGGAATACTCCAAAGGCCCAGAAAACCGCACAGGCGGATTGCTGGGACCTGTTCCCGTGTCTCAACCCCATCCCCTGATTGGTAAACTGTTGTCGATTAGTCAACCGGGGCAACTTTGGCCGCCTCGACAATTGGATGTATGGTTTGTGATTATTCGATTGGAAAAATTTATTCCAGCCCAACTGGATGACAATATGCGTCGGCAATTAATCGACGAGATGTTTGAAAATTGGTGGCGAGAACAGGTGCAAAAAGTCGGGTCATTGCAGTCTATCGCGGGTTAGGCGCAGGGAACGTTTCATCATGACATCAACGATCGATCTCTCTCAAATTTCAGAATTTTTAAAGAAAACGGCCCCATTTGATCGCCTCAGCGATCGGGCCTTGGAGAATCTGGCTACTCATTGTGAATTGTTGCGCTATCGGACGGGGCAACCGATTTTTGAGCTGGGCAAAATGCCGACTCAAGTGGCGGTGATTTATGAGGGCCAGGTGCGGGAATTGGCTTATGACCAACGTAGCCAAAGTATGGTTAGTTTACGTTTAGCCGGTCCGGGAGAAATTCTCGGATGGGGGAGCTTGGTGCGCGGGGTGGCTGTAGATAGTGCGATCGCCTCCCGGGAAGTGATCTGTGTTTGCATCCGCGCCAGTACCTTCTTAGAGCAAGTGAAATCAGAAAAGGTCTTCCGAGAAGCCTTTGAGCAACAAGCTGCCCTGAATGAGGTATTTGAGCTGCTCTCCGGGGAACTTCAGCGCCGAGCCGATGCCACCACACCTGCTAAAGATTTAACCCTGCAATTCCAACCCCAAGCAGTGGTCATTAACTTCCCCAAAGGGAAAGCTAATCTGACCGAACTCGATCGCCATCACCTCTGGTTTCTCAGTAGCGGAACTATTGGCGACTTGGATAGAGGCAGCCGCTTAATCGTCGATGCCCAGACTATTGGCAAGCTCCCTTGTCCGGACGGGGCCCGAGTCGTGGGCTTACCCTTGTTTGATTTGGCTGGAACCCAGGCAAACCCCCAGGACAATGGCGGTGCGATCGCTGATTCCCATAGCGCGATCGCCCCGACGACTGCCCTCACTCCCACCGTAGTCGATCCCATTCCCTATGCTCCCGATCGCCCCCCGGTGATGGAAGCCGAAGAGGACAGCACCCCACGGGGCAAAGTTAAATATCCCTTCATCCGGGGAAGAGGCCCGATTCAAGGGTCTTTGGCCTGTTTTCAAATGTTGGGGAAACAATACCAAATTCGCGTGCGCCGTGACGTCGTGCAGCGCGTCTTGGAAAATCAATATAACTCCCACGGCAAACTGACCTTGCAATCCTGTGGGTCCGTCGCCGCTATGATGGGATTTAACGGACAGTTAGTCACCGTCCCGGTGGAAGTCCTCTCCCGCCTCAAAGCCCCGGCGATGATTCGTTGGGAAAATAGCTTTGCTGTCTTATTCAGCATCAGCGATCGCGAAATTGTTGCCGCTGTCCCCTCCAAAGGCATCATTCGCCGCAAACCCCAAAAATTCATCCAAGAGTGGCAACTCGTCACCCCCACCGAAGAAGGCAAAGAAGGCACCGAACAGGTCCTCCTCCTAGTCCCTCCCGCAGAAGACAAACAAGACACCTTTAACTTTTGGTGGTTCCTCCCCGAACTCGGCAAATATAAAAGCGTTTTAGTCCAGGTTTTCCTCGCCTCCTTCTTCGTTCAACTCTTTGGATTAGCCAACCCCCTGATCACCCAGGTGATTATCGATAAAGTCATCGGACAAAGAAGCCTAGAAACCCTGGATATCCTGGGCTTATTAATGGTTTTAGTCGCCGTCTTTGAAGGCGCCCTCACCTGGTTACGGACCTATTTATTCGTAGACACCACCAACCGCATCGACTTAAGTCTCGGGTCCCAGGTCATTGACCACCTCCTGCGCCTTCCCCTCGGCTACTTCGATCAACGGCGTGTCGGTGAACTCGCCGGACGGGTCAGCGAACTGGAAAAAATTCGCCAATTCCTCACGGGGACCGCCCTCACGGTCGTTCTTGATGCGTTATTTTCGGTGATTTATATCGCCGTCATGCTCTCCTACAGCCTGTTAATGACCGCCGTTGCCTTGGCCGTGGTCCCCCTCATGGGCCTATTAATCGCCGGGGTCTCCCCCATCGTCCAACGGCTGTTACGCAAACGGGCCGAGCGTTATGCCGATACCCAGTCCTATCTCGTGGAGGTCCTCTCCGGGATTCAAACCGTCAAGGCGCAAAATATCGAACTCACCTCGCGGTGGAGTTGGTATGAGCGTTATGCTCGCTATATCAGCGCTGGGTTTAAAACCGTCGTTACCTCAACTACCGCCAGTTCCATCAGTAACTTACTCAATAAAGCATCGGGTCTGGCCCTGCTCTGGGTCGGTGCTCATTTAGTGCTGAGTGACCCACCCCAAATGTCCTTGGGTCAATTGATTGCCTTCCGAATTATCGCCTCCAACGTCACCGGGTCCCTGCTGCGCTTTGTGCAAGTCTGGCAAACCTTCCAAGAAACTGCCATGTCTGTGGAACGGCTGCGGGATATCTTAGAAGCCCATCCCGAGGCAGATGACAAGGACCGGAGCAATATTCCCATGCCTGCGGTCAAAGGGGCCGTCCGATTTGAAAATGTTTCCTTTCACTTTCCCCAGAGTAAATCCCTGCAATTAGCGAACATCAATCTGGAGTTTCAACCAGGGCAGTTTGTCGGTATTGTCGGTCAGAGTGGTTCGGGTAAAAGTACCTTGATGAAGCTGTTGCAGCGGCTTTATGAACCGACGGGGGGGCGAATTTTACTCGATGGCTATGATGTTTCTAAGGTGGAATTGTATTCCCTACGGAGTCAAATCGGTGTGGTCCTTCAGGATACCCTCCTGTTTAATGGGACCGTGCAAGATAATATCGCCTTGACGAATCCGGATGCCTCCACCAATGACATCATTGAAGCGGCCAAAATTGGTGTGGCTCATGAGTTTATTATGACCCTGCCTAATGGATATAACTCCATTGTCGGAGAACGGGGTTCCTCGTTATCTGGGGGTCAGCGTCAACGGATTGCGATCGCCCGGACGGTTCTCCAAAATCCCCATCTGCTCATTTTGGATGAAGCCACCAGCGCCCTGGACTACAATTCCGAGCGTCTCGTTTGTGAAAACCTTGCTGAAGCTTTTAAGGGTCGCACGGTCTTTTTCATCACCCACCGTCTGACGACCGTTAAAAAAGCCGATGTAATCCTCATGATGGACCAAGGCGCAGTCGTGGAACAAGGCACTCATGATGAATTAATGGCCCTCAAAGGTCTCTACTATTGCCTGTACCAACAACAGGAATCCCAAGTCTAGGAGAACGGGGCAAAATCAGAGATGAGGGCCAAATCCCCCATCTCCCCCATCTCCCAATTCTCCCCCATCCTCCCCATCTCCCCCATCCCCCGTCCTTCATAAAACCTAGTCCTAAAACCTATGAAATCAGCAGTTTTCGACCAACCCGTTATTTTAGAACGTCCTCCGATTTGGTCTAGTGTCTTCATTTGGTTAATTATGGGGATGACCGCTTCGGGTGTCGCCTGGGCCGCCTGGGCGCAAATCGATCAATCTATTGCCACTACAGGTAAATTAGAACCCCAGGGAGCCATAGTTGACGTGAAACCCCCAACCAATGGTGTGGTGCGGGAAATTCACGTTAAAGGCGGCCAGTTGGTCAAAAAAGGTCAACTCTTGGTGACTTTGGACCCAACGAGTCCAGAAGCTGACGTGGAGTCTCTCAAGCAACAACGGGACGCCCTGATGCGAGAAAACCAGTTTTTTACAGCGGCACTCAATGGAAATACGGTGGGAGAATCGGGCTCAGAACTGGAAAATCTGACCAAACTGCGCGCCAATTTAATATCTGAAACCCAATTTTTACAAGCACAACTCAATGGGGCCGCTGTCGCCAGCAATGGAGGGGATTTCGACCTTAATCAACAACAATTGTTGATTGCTTCTCGGAATGAATCTCAGTCTCGGGAACAAGCGGTGTCTTTGCGAGTAGATGAGTTGGAGAAACAACTCAACCAGGTGAACACCCAAATTCCTAACGTTCAAGGTCAAATTGCCATTTCCCAAGGACAATTAGAAACCGCCCGCAGACAGTTAGAAACTGCGCAGCGGCAATTACCGAATGTGATTGACCAACTACAGAATGCTAGACAACAATATGTAGCCTCGCAACAACGGCTAGAAAATGCCAAACAAGACCTGCCGAAGGCGCGGGAACGGTTAGAGAATGCCCGTCGCCAGCTACCCAGGGCCCTGGAACAACTCGAAACCGCCCGTCGCCAAATTCCTACGGCTCTAGCGCAACTGGAAACCGCAAAACAGGGTCTGGCAGTGAATCAAAGTATTATGGGCCGGATTCAACCAGTGGTGGCAGAAGGGGCATTGTCTGAACTGCAAGAAGAGCGCCAGGAACAAGAAATTTTGCGCTCTCAAGCGGAAGTCTCTAACCGGGAAGCGGAATTGTTGAGTCGTCAACAGCAACTCGCCGCCCAGGAAGCCCAAATTCTGACCCAGCAAAATGAAATTTCCTCTCGGGAAGCGGAAGTGCTGCGAAGTGA
>CBFGOM010000098.1:0-24152 GCA_965650385.1 uncultured Oscillatoriaceae bacterium | reverse complement strand
GCTATAGCCTTAATAGCCCGGGCTTCGCTCAATCTGTGTAGGCCCACCCTGCATGGGGATGGGTTTTGGCAGACATTTCAAAACCAGATTCCGTATAAAAGCGCGATCGCGCTTGCGTAGATTTCCCCTAAAGGCTCGCATTTATTGTAACGGAAAAACTTCAAACTTGTGTGAAGGCTGACCTGTTTAAAGCTAGAGAGTTTAAGGATAAAGTAGAGGTGGGTAGGAGATTCAAGCTGGGTCGAAAGTACCGGGGGACAGACTTGGCGAGGGTATCAACCCTCGCTTTGTGTTTAACTCACCTCTAGGTCACTCAACTGACCCCGAGTTAATAAGAGTCCAGCCGCCTCCGGGTTAACGGGTTCGGAAAAAAAGTAGCCCTGACCGTATTTACAGCGAAGAAGTTCAAGTTCATGCATAGAATCTAGGGTTTCAATCCCTTCTGCAATCACATCCAATCCGAGGGTATGGGCTAGGGTAACAATCGTTCTGACAATTTCTGAATCATCATTCAGTGGGGACATTTTACTAACAAAAGAACGGTCAATTTTTAAAATATCTACGGGAAAGCGATGGAGATAGCTCAAAGAGGAGTAACCTGTGCCAAAATCATCGATGCATAATTGAATATCAAGGGCTTTGAGGCGTTCTAAGATAGCGATCGCACCTTCGGGGTCTTCCACTAGGGCTGTTTCGGTAATTTCTAATTTCAAATCCCAGCCATCAACTCCGGTTTCTTCGAGAATCTGCTCAACGCGATCGCCCAAATTCTGAGTCAGTTGCTTCCCCGAAAGATTCACACTCATTTTGAGGGAAGGATAGGTGGGAAATTGTTTTTTCCAGCTTTTTAACTGACTACAGGCTTGAATCAGCGCCCATTCGCCGATGCGTTCAATGGTGCCGGTTTCTTCTGCCACCGGGATAAATACATTGGGAGAAATCCACCCTTTGCGGGGATGAACCCATCGGATCAGGGCTTCAAATCCACTAATTTCTCGCGTAGAGAGTCTCACAATGGGCTGATAGAACATCTGAAACTCGCCGCGTTCGATCGCCCAGCGCAGGTCGGTTTCCAGTTCCAAGCGCAGAATAGCTTCCTCGCGCATGGCGGTATCAAAGACCACATATCCGCCTTTTTCTCGGGCTTTTGCGCGATACATGGCGATATCTGCATCCCGCAAAAAATCAGGCTGACGCCGATCGCCTGCGGTACTATGAACAATGCCAATACTCATCCCCGCAAATACTTCGTAAGTTCCCACATTAAAAGGCTGACGCAAGGTTTCATGGACTTGGTGTGCCACGGCGATGGCATCTTCAACCCGGGGAATATCTTCCAACAACAAGGTAAATTCATCCCCGCCAAATCGGGCGAGGGTATCGTTAGGACCTAAACATTGTTCCAGTCGTCCCGCGATCGCCATCAACAAGCGATCGCCAACCGAATGACCTAAACTGTCATTCACTAACTTGAAATCATCCAAATCCATAAACAGGACAGCAAACTCATAATCCGCCTGACTCTGAGCGCGAGAGACGGCTTTGACCAACCGATCCATGAAAAAGCCTCGGTTCCATAACCCGGTGAGTGCATCGTGAGAGGCATTGTATCGAAGTTGCGCCTCTGTCCATTTTTGATCGGTAATATTCACCACGGACCCTTCATAATACATCAATTGATTACTAACATCGCGTACGGCACGAGCATTTTGAGAAATCCAGATCATACTACCATCAGCCCGATAAACCTGAGCCTCAAATCCTGATACTACATCTTGTTCCTGTAACCGGCGAATAAACTCTTCGGGACAGCGGGGGTCAACGTAAATTTGATGGGAGCGATCGCACAAATCCGCCATCAATTCTGGGAGGGATGCATACCCATAAATCTCTGCTAAAGCTGGATTCGCACTCATATACCGGCCATCGGGGGTGGTCTGAAAAATGCCTTCTACCGCATTTTCTACAATACTGCGATAGTTAGCTTCGGCTTGCTGAAGTGCTTTTAAGGTTTGTAACCGATGTAAGACAGACCCGACTTGGATCGCCATTGAGCAGATGCGCGGCAACATTCGCAGATCCAGTTCCCGGGGAGTTGACTGAAAAAAGACCAATACAGCCAAGACTCGGCGATCGGCCAGAATGGGAATCCCCAAGGCACTGGTGAATCCAGAGGCGATCGCATTGTGCGAGTGAGGAAACCCTTTTTCCGGTTCTGTGGCAAGGTCCGCAATCCATTCCGGTTCTCCCGATGCCATGACTCGTCCGGGTAACCCCTGATTCAGTTCTAACCGTAAGCCACTGCACTGAGGAATCTCAGAAATTCCCGATGCCGCGTAGTACAGTCCAGAATAGTCTACAGCAGTTCCCTCGGAGTTGGCAACCCAGGCTTCCCCGGCAGTATATCCGAGGGTTTCCATGAAGCTACAAAGTGCGATTTGCAAGGCGGATTCAAAATCGGGCGCTGCACTCACCGCCTGGGTCATGTTCTCCCACAAACGAGTATGGGCATCGACTCGATTCGGGTCTGCAATCTGGATTCCAGTTGCGATCCAATAGTCTAAGGTTTGGTCGCGGGTGAATACGGACCGAATACACCACTCAACCCAAATTTCTTCTCCCTGTTTTGTGAGCAGTCGGTTTTGGATTTGTTGAGGGTGAGTATGCTGAGTCAGTTGCTCCAATGTTTGAGAAACTAGGGTTCGGTCTAGTTCGGGGATAAATATATTAATATAATTTTGTCCCACAGCTTCCTGACGTGTATAACCGGCGCGATCTAACATGGCTTGATTCATAAAGAAAACCGTGCCATTGGGTTTGATGGCACAGTTAAAGGCGGGGTTAGTCTCCAGTAGACTCAACAATCCGTCTGAGGGGATAGGCAACGGTTCGGGTTTAGTGAGATGCGCTTTGAACTGGGTTTGTAGTCTCAGACTCATCGTATGCAGCATCAGGAACGTTCCGGTGGTACTGAGCAAGATTAACAGGGCAATTTGATAGGGCTTTTGGACCGTTCCCCAGGGGTTCATGGCTACCAGAAAGGAGGATTCCGAAACCTCTTGAGGCGGGCGCGAGGGGGAAGGGGCATGAGTGATTGTAGCCACCTCTGTGAATTCCCCAGAAATTGAAGCCGGGACGGGGGAAAAACAGGAGCTTAAACTCGGAATGAATGCCCGTAATTGGATAGGAGTTGGGTCAAGAAATCGCCGATTTTTTATTAATTTAAATGCCTGGGTTTCTAACGAGAGAGTCTCCTGCCTATTCTGAGCCCAGAGAGCATCAGGAGGACTGGAAACCGGGGAGAAGCCGAGGGGAGTCGCCGCGATCGCCACCCCTGGGACTAACCCTTGGTTTTGGGTCGTTTGCCCGTCCCAAGCCAATTCTGCCCCCGGTTGGTCCAGTCCAAGCATACCCCAGGCGATCGCCAACAACCCCAGGGCTACGCCTACCCTGATCATTTTTTGCCCCCTCTGAATCTTCATTGTTACCCCATTCCCCACCCATCACGTTTATAGTTTAGGACTTGTTTCCGATTAACCGTTGTTTGCTCCGACACAAAAGTTCCCGAAAATTGGTCTGACTTCTGATTGAGGTAATTCTGAGTTATTGTGAATATTTGTAACTTTTTCAATCCTCTCTATTGCCAGGGTTTGACTAAAAGATATCAGAAGAAGGGGGCACTTTAATTTTTTTTAATAAAATTTAAAAAAATTTAAAAAACCTAATCTAAACGTGACCCTCAGACTCATTGGGTTCAATCTAAACTCCATTATTCAAACGTTCCTGCCCGGATTAACTCAACCCAGAACACCTTGTCAACCGTAGGGACACGGAAATACAGTGTCCCTTTTCCAGTCAATGGCACAGCCCTATCCCATCTCTGAATCAAGGTTTCAGAATGGGTAATGTGATTATAAATTCCGTGCCGACTCCCGGAACAGAATTACATTCAATTTGTCCGCCATGTTTTTCCACAATGATTTGATAGCTAATCGATAAACCTAATCCTGTTCCTTTTCCGGGGTCTTTGGTCGTAAAAAATGGCTCAAAAATATGCTTTTTAGTCTCGGCGCTCATTCCCAGACCATTATCAGAAATTCGGATTACGGTCTCGTCGCCCACTCGTTCGGTATGAATGCTAATTCTGGGGTTAAAATTTCCCAGAGAACTATCGGTCAGGGTAGGAAATTTGCCTCGTTTTTTGAGATGTTCTTTGCCCTCTTCTTCTAAGATATCGATCGCATTTCCCAGTAAATTCATAAACACCTGATTCAGTTGCCCCGCATAACATTCAATGAGCGGGAGTTCCCCATAGTTTTTAATCACTTCAATGCCGGATATTCCCGCTTTTGCCTTCAGCCGATTTTGTAAAATCAGTAAGGTGCTATCAATTCCTTCATGAATATTCACCAACTTTTTCTGAGCTTGATCCAGACGGGAAAAGTTGCGCAAAGATAGCACGACTTCCCGAATGCGATCGGCTCCCACTTGCATGGAAGACATCAGCTTAGGAAAATCTTCTATTAAAAAATTGAGGCCAATTCCTTCACTATGCTGTTGAATCTTAGGCGTGGGTTCTGGGTATTCTTTTCCATAGAGTTCCACTAATGCTAAAAGGTCTCGAACATATTGACGAGCATGAGCGATATTGCCATAAATAAAGCTGACGGGATTGTTAATTTCATGAGCCACTCCCGCCACCAATTGGCCGAGGCTGGACATTTTTTCCGTTTGAATCAGTTGGGTTTGAGTTTGTTTTAATTCCTGTAAGGTATGTTTGAGTTCTGCCGCTTTTTGTCGGAATCGTTCTTCCGAACGACGCAAAGCATCTTCTGCTTGTTTGCGTTCGGTAATATTTTGGGTCATAATCATTCCGGCAATGGTTTCTCCCTGCTCGTTTTTCAGGGGTAAAGTATGAGCCAGATAGAGACGACTGGCAAAGGGTACTTCTGTTACACTTTCTTTTCCGGCAAGTGCATCGCGATACAGGGGTTCATAGAGGGCGGCAATATCTGAGGGGAAAGCTTCTGCTAGAGTTTTGCCTTCAATTAATTCTTTAGATAACCCAACTTTGGGGAGTTCCGTTCCTTCAGCTAGGGTATGACGCAGGTCCGGATCGAAGAGGCAAACCGCCCCATTAGGAAAGTTTTTTGCCAGGGTGCGATACAAGGTTTCACTCCGGCGTAGAGCAACCTCCATTTGTTTGCGATCGCTGATATCAATGCCGATAAAAACAGCTTTTGTCCCTTTTTGATATTTTTGAGAAACGACTAAATAGCTGCGGGTTTTGCCCTGGGATTGTAGGGTAATTTCTGTGGATTGGGTCAGTTCAGGACTCGCAAAAAAATCTTGAACCATCTCAGAGAATTTGGGACTGGTTTGCAAAAATCCCACGGGGCGATCGGCAAAGGTATCGACAGGCATTTGGAAGGTAGCGGCTAAATGGCGATTCACCCCCAAATAGCGTAAATCCGAACTGACCCAAGAGACTAAACCGGGGACTGCATCTAAGACGGCTTGCAGTTGCTCATTGGCATTATGCAGGTCGGCTTCAGCTTGTTTGCGTTCGCTAATATCACGCACGAAAGCACAGTGATATTCTTGACCATTAAAGGTTAAATAATTGACCCGGATTTCTACGGGAATCGAGTGATTTTGTTGGGTGAGGTAATTGGATTCAAACGTAAAGCTTTGAAATTGTTTGATTGCTCGCCAATGTTCCGCCCAAATCGGGGGAGAAAAGGCGGGGTCAATTTGAGAAACGGTGAGGGCGCGTAACTCTTCTGGAGTATAGCCGAGTAACTGACAGGCGGCTTCATTGACATAGCTAAAGCGGGCATCTGGGGTCATCCAGAGGACGGCATCGGCGGCTTTATCCATTGCAAATTGGGTGAGTTGTAAGGCATCGGCGAGTTGTTTGCACTCCGTGAGAAGTTCGGCAGACAACATCAACCCCCCAATTTCGCCATCAGCGGCGATCCAGGGTTGAATCTCCCATTTTACCCATTCCGATTGACCATTGGGTTTAATGAGACAATCCTCATGGCACAATGATTCTCCGGTTTCTATACAATGTTGATAGCGCTGTTGCCAGGATTCGCCCAGATGGGGAAAGAGTTCATAATGAGATCGCCCAATGGCACAGGTGCGATCGCCGGAACTATATTCATTGTACCACCGTCTTGACCAGGCCAAATAACGCATTTGGCGATCCACCATTGCCACCGCTGCCGGAACATATTCCACAAATTGGGATAAAACGCTTTCGCTTTGGGGGAGAAGCGGTGGGATTTTGGCCGATGGCGATCGGTTAGTTTGGGGATTGCCATTGAGGTTGGGGTTGGGTTGCACCTTGACGGATTGATGAACTGAAATCTGTTGCATGGTGGGAATTCTCCTGGGATGGAATGCAGATAGGGTTTCCGGAGTTGTGGAGTGGAGTCCCCTCATGCGATCGCCGAAGTTCCGTGTTTGACTGGCCTTTTTCCAGGTTCAAACGTTCCGTCGCGCGATCGCAGAAAGACCGAGTTCGACTGTGATACTCGGATCCCACATATCCGAATGAGACTGTGCCGCCTGGAATAGAGTGATGCAAACCCCGACCCTTCGCTAAACCCCTTAAAACTTGAGAGATAGATGCAAGTGGAGAGCATGGCCCTCGAAGGTCCAGAGCGAGATACCCTCTTCTCCCCTTCCTGATAAGTTATTAGTCTATTTCGGTTCAGCGGTAGTTTCTGGCGGCGTTATTTTTTGGCATTTTAGCCAAAATCTTTAACAATTTGTAGCATATTTTTACCTAAATTTTAAGTTTTGTAAAAACTTGACAATTGAGACAACCTATGTTCTGATCAGGAATGGATCAAAAACACTCAAGTTAATCAGCGATCGCCCCCCTTGTCCAGGCAGCAAATATCGCAGAAAGGGGTTTAATCAATCCTTTCCACAGTTCCTCAAAATTGAGCTATTTGCTCATGACACCGGCTTAACTTTCTCCATGAGGCGATCGGCTAGGATTTAGGGGGGAAGACTTTAACGAAGTGCCGCAAACCTTACAAAACTGAGCATCGCGATCGTGACGAGACCATCCACATCCACCACAAGGGGTTTCCACTCGATTAGCATTTCTCACTAATTCTTTAATTAACGCCCCCAGTTGTCCTGGAATCAGCGCAATCCCCGAAATAATCATCAAAATAGTCAGTAATCGCCCCCCTTGCGATAAGGGCGTCACATCCCCAAATCCCACCGTTGTCATGGTGACGACGCAAAAATAGACCGCATCAATAAACGTGCGAAAAGCCTGGGGATTTATGGGATGTTCCACTTGATAAATTAACCCAGAATACACAAAAACAATGGTAAACAGGGTAAAGATAATCCGGCGAATAATTAATTGATCTTCGCCCTCGGTGCGGTCAAAAAAAACTTGGCTTTCCACAAAGCGCAGCAACCGCAAAATCCTAAACCATCGCAAAAGCCGCAAATAGCTAATTTCAAAATTGCCAATAAATAAGGGGAGAATGACAATTAAATCAATCAGGGAATAGAGACTAAAAATGTAACTTAGTTTATGCTCGGCTGCCCAAAATCTGAGAACATATTCCAGAAAAAATATAATTAAAATAAAAGTATTGACCCCATTTAAAATCAAGGTCAACTCATCGGGAATAGGATAGGTTTCAATCACAAAAATGACGGAAGACAATAAAACCAGACTTGTCAAAATCAGGTTAATCCATTTCCCCGCCCGAGTTTGGGTATCGTCTAAATAAAAAGCAAGTTTTTCAGGCAAGTCTTTAGGAATGAAAGGAGTATAAATTTGAGTGCATCAAGACTTTCAGAAACAACCGACGGGGGTTTAAACCTTAGCCCTGTCAAGGTGGTAAATTTAATGACGAAAAATCGTGAGTTCTTGTAGGGGCGCAATGCGCAGGCCCTGAATACGGGTGCAAGCATTGCGCCCCTACAATCTACATCCCTTAACGGGGCTAGGTTTTAAACCTCCCGTTGAGCAGAATCAAAGCGGGGGATGAATCCCCCGCCGGTTGTTGCTTGATCTCAATACTGTACCGATGACCTAGTTCTTGAGAACTTAACGAGAGCGTTTTTCCTTTTCCTGACGACGGCGATCGCGCCATTCCGCAGCAGTAAGATAGACAATTCCTCCCGTTACCAGGACCATCAACCCTAGGGTTCCCGTTGCCAGAACAGTATAGATAGTCGTGTCCACAAGTCCTCCCCAATCAAAAATCAGTGTTAACAGAGTCTGAGTTTAAGGGGCGGCAGTCATCGATCTGTTGGAAGTCACCGGAACAGAGGGCCGCTGAGGGGGCTATTTTACCTTGGTGGTGGCAGTTCACCTAAAATCGTGAATCGGACATGATTGATTGCCAAATCCCCCAGACGGATCTCGCTTTTATGTAACGGGACTCCCTTGAGTTTGAGACTTTCAAACCGGATCCCTTTGCCCAACTCCACATGATACCAAGCTAATCCCATAAAAAACCGCATGGGGTTAGGGCCGCTATCTTGATTATCATCGGGATTAGATTCCATTGGAATCCAACCCAATCCGGGAATGTAGAATTCCAACCAGACATGATTGTAATCCGGTTGCATGGGAACCCCTTGGCGATCGGGGTGGGGAGGGCATTTGTAACGTCCCACGGTGCGACAGGCAATGCCATTTAACCGCAACAGGGCCAGCATTAACCCCACATATTCCCCGCAGGACCCGATTCCGCGTTCAAGAACGATATCGGGGGTATCAATGTGGGGTTTAATGCCGTAGTCGAGTTTTTCATAGACATAATCGCGAATACTCAGGACCTTGCGCAGGAGATTGGTTTCAGTCCCGATCGCCTCAACGGCAGCTTTGCGGACAATCTCCGTATCCATCGCCAGATTGTCATTATCCACTAAATAGCGATCGGCAAATTCTGGCGGCAGTTCGGGCAGATTTTCCACATCCCGAGGGGAAAGACGATATTTGATACTGCGGACCTCTAACAGCGCTTTCCACCCAAAGACACGCGCCTCGTGGGGTTTGAGACGGTCAAACTTAAAGACGGCAATCCGTTGTCCATCGAGAATTTCTTCCTCAAACGGCAGTCCGATCGCCTCAATTTTCTTTAATTTTTGCCGGGGGGTTTCAGCGGGAAAGGCAATTCGCCATTCCAAATCCATCAGGTCCACCTCATCCAGGGGAGAGAGTTCCTCAATGTAGGAAATTTCCATGAGATAGCCGTTGGATAAGGCATAATACTCATCCTCATGGTAGTGAAAATGCAACGGATGAATAAACGTGCGATCGCGAAAGGCCAATTGATGCGGGTCGGTGGAATTCGGGTCATCCCGAATATAAATTTCTTCCGAAGCATAAGCGACATAGAGAATTTCTTCCCCAGTTTCTGGATGGCGATGGAAGGCCAAACCAGACGGATGTTCAAAGGGAGTTAGGATACTAAAAACAACAGTTCCTGTGGCGCGATCAAGACAGTAAACCGTTTGCTCTTCTGAATCAGAAACCCAAAGGTATTCCGCCTGGACCGTTAAACTTTCTACCCCAATTCCTGGGGCATAAAACCGCGTGATTTCTTCCCCAGTTTTGCGGTTAAAAATCAAAATGTAGCCCGTTTTTTGACAACTCACATAAACCGTAGAACCCCAGACCGCTACCCCATTGGCTGGATAGGGCAAGGTTACGAAATGTTGCGGATTGAGTTCTTGGTTTCCCAAACCCGAGCGAGCATTTTCACAAAAATAAACACTGTTTTCCCGGGTGAGCCAGAGCGTATCTTCCCAGAAGCAAAGGCCACTGGTATCGACAAACTCAGAAGCATGATAGGGATTGATAATTTTCGTGTTGTCGTTCGTACAGTCAATTTCTAGGAGATAGCCCCGGGCGGAATCAATGGCAATCAGCGCATCACCAACAAACGCCATAGAGCGCAGCTCATAAACGCCATAGGGTCTAATGGTGCGTAACCAAGGGTCAATTTGATGGGAGAGAACAGGTGAATCAAAGCTCATAGAAAACTAATCTAAGGGTGCTAAAAGGGAGAGGAGATCACGGGATAACTGAGGGTAGAGTCATGGCAGTCACTTTCTCAAGTGTTGGTTAACTTGTCTCCAGAAAGAGATAGAAAGTTTGCCCTAGGGTGGGGAGCGGTTATGATGGATTTAAACACTTATCGAAAGGTTTAAGCCGACGCTCAGTCTGAATCCGCGATCGCCACCCCATATTAAGAGCAGGGTAAGGTCTCTTGAACGGTGCAAATCCTTGGAAAACCGCGTGAATGGGGGTTAAAGAACCCCGCGATCGCTACGGTTTAGGGTGCACGG
This sequence comes from uncultured Oscillatoriaceae bacterium, assembly GCA_965650385.1. Classification (GTDB taxonomy): domain Bacteria; phylum Cyanobacteriota; class Cyanobacteriia; order Cyanobacteriales; family Laspinemataceae; genus Laspinema. The sequence continues at coordinate 13,808 of CBFGOM010000098.1, read as the reverse complement.
TTGCTAATTTAGCAATTTTAGTGGGATTCAATGTGTTCAGAAAGAGCGGTTCCCTCTCGGTAGGACGGGTCCATCTTGTTATTGCCTGTGCTCTTACTCTCTAAATTCACTACAAGGCCCCTCTATGATGATGTTGAGAAAGTCTTCTGTTGCTCTAATTTCCCTATCGATGGCATTCTCCGTTGGATTCGGTGGGAGTGCCGGTTTGACCAATCCCGGGATCCCAGGTTTCTTCTCCAGAGCGATCGCCCAAAATGAGTTACCTACGGATTGGAACGTATTTGAGACCCCCGAAGGTGCACCCGGACGACGAATTGGCGGCGGAACTCGGGGGACCTGTCCGAAGAGTGCATCCGGCATGGTTGCCCTAGTCCCCGAGAATAACCTGGGATTGACCCTCTCGAATACCCCTACGTTCTTGTTTTACGTCCCCAAAATTGATGGGGCCAATCCCGGGCAGATTGACATGGAATTTGTCTTAGTGGATGAATCGGACCCAGAAAATGCCCAAGAACTGTATCACCAGAGAGTTCCGTTACCCACTGGCGGAGGAACCATTGCCCTCACTCTACCGGATGATGAGAACCTCCCCCCCTTGCAAGTCAATCAATTTTATAGCTGGTACTTCTCACTGATTTGCAATCCTAAAGCAACAGACCCCTCTATATTATCCCTGGGGGGTTGGATAGAACGGGTCGAACCCTCACCCACACTCACCCAGGAACTCGATGTCCTACCCCCGGGCGATCGCATTGCCGTCTATGAGCGGGAACTGCTGTGGTTTGATGCGATCGGCACCCTAGCGCAACTTCTCCAGGACAACCCTAACGACCCCCTCTTACAGCAAAAATGGAATGCGCTGTTAGAATCCGTCAATCTCTCAGAAGTGGCTCAGGCCCCTTTACTCAATTGGGAGCAGGAGCAAACCACAACCCGCGATCGGCGGTAGACTCCAGTCAAAAAAACCGATTAATCTCCCCAATTCCCCTAACAAGTGTTGAGGGATAGAGGTAGGGGATATAGAGGTAAGGGGGTCAGAAACCAGAGGAAACAAGCGAATGGGGACCCCTTTAATTCAATCAGCGAGCCGAGTGAATCAACTCCCAGCAAAACAAGACATTATCCGGTTGCTACCAGTTGGTTTTCTTTCTTAGCCCGCGTAGGCGGGCTTTGTCCTGTGAACCTCCAGGCTTGAGCCTGCGGGTTTTCTATCCGAACCGGATTCCGTATGAGATGGAGTTTAAAGAGAAACGAGTTTAGGAAAGCGATCACTTAAAGATTGATTAAAATAATACTGACACCAAAACTCGGCAATATCTCGCAACATGGGCACGGAGTTTGGATTCAATCCATTGCCATAGTTGATATCATAGTTCTCGGCATATTCTCGGGCTAGTTGGTATGTATAATACGGATATTCGTAACTCATAAAACAACAAAGGGCATAATCAATTTTGAGCAAATTTCCACTGCGAATAAAATGAACAATGGCCCATTCCGTTCGGCGATAATCGTTCCCTTGGTAGACCTTAATTTCTTCCCGGAGAGCCTCCATCGATTCTCGATGTTGGGAACTGACTTCCGCGATCGCCGCCTCCATTAATGCGATCGCTTGAACTACAATCGCTTTGTGAGCCTCCCACTCGGTTTCATCAAAGTGAGTGTCTGGGTTACCCTGCATGGATTCCCACACTCGTTTAGCAATATGGAGGGCGAAGTGCTTTGCAGGTTGACGGTCTTTACACAAACTTTTGATACTGGTCAGTCGGGTAACTTGAACACAGTTTATCCTACTATCTCCCTGAATTTCGTTAATGGTCTTGAGCCATTTTTTGATAATATTATCGATTTTTGTTTCATTCAGTTGGCTGGTCATATTAGCAGTCACCTTGAGTAGGAAAAGCCGGAAATCGTTAGACCTCTTGCAAAATTCTTTAAAGCCGATTGGCGTTCTTAAGGGGGATGAATCCTTTTTTTTGCAAGAGGTCTAGTGATTAAGGTTTTATAAAATAATTTTAGCAGAGTCCGGATTGGTTTCAGCCCCTCTTTCTATGTTGGATCTCTAGGAATTTCCTTTCCTCAAATTATCCCCCGATAGTTTAGCGGAAATGAGGGGGGGTTATGATACGCTATTTCTATCCCAGTTTAAATCCCTTGGATTGTCTTTATTCTCAACTTTCAAGGCTAACTTTGATGAAAGATTCCCTCAAGCTGACTGCTGCACGTCAAACCCACTCCCGATGGAAACAGTTCTGCTTCTATGCCCTGTTGAGTGCGATCGCCTTCCTCACCTTACTCCCCTTAATTTGGCTGATTAGTACCGCTTTCAAATCCCCGAGTGAAAATATCTTTCAAGTTCCTCCGCAATTCCTCCCCGCAGAACCGACTTTCGAGAATTTTGTTCGGGTCTGGGAAGCGAGTCCATTCGGACAATATCTCTTTAATAGCACCCTGGTTGCCGTCCTCACAGTCAGCTTTAATGTAATATTTTGTGCTTTAGCGGCTTATCCCTTGGCCCGGTTAGAATTCCCCGGCAGGAATTTAATTTTTTCGGGGATAGTTTCTACCATTATGATTCCCTTTCAAATTGTGATGATTCCTTTGTATATTTTAACCGTCCAATTAGGATTAAAAAATACGTATTTAGGAATTATCTTCCCCTCTCTCGCCTCAGCCTTTGGCATCTTTTTATTGCGCCAAGCCTTTCAAGGCGTACCCAAAGAATTAGAAGAAGCGGGCCGGATAGATGGCTGTTCAGAATTAGGGATTTGGTGGAACGTGATGATTCCGGCAGTGAGACCCGCCCTAGTCACCTTAGCACTGTTTGTCTTTATCGGGTCTTGGAGTGATTTTCTGTGGCCGTTACTGGTAATTGATCGCCCTGAATTTTATACATTACCCCTAGGGGTGGCGCGATTAGAAGGGACATTTTCTTTAGATTGGCGGTTGATTGCAGCGGGTTCAACGATCGCAGTTGCTCCAGTCTTACTCTTATTTCTCCTGTTGCAGCAATACATTGTTCCCACGGATGCGGGGACGGGAGTCAAAGGGTAAGTATAAGCAGGGGGGTGAGTTCCCCCTCGCCTTACTTCGACTGGAAAGAAAGGGCCGCTTTCGGGTAAGCAATTCGTTTGTGATTGAACTGTTGCCAAACTCTCACAAAGATTTCCGCAATTTTCGGCATTTCTTCCCGTTTCAGACCAGACTCACCCAGCTGATTATCTTGCCAGCGGGCTTTGAGAATTTTATTTACCATATTCAGGGCTTCTTCTTCACTCACATCCTTGAGACTGCGTAAGGCTGCCTCACAAGAGTCTGCTAACATAACGATCGCCGTTTCCCGAGATTGGGGAATTGGACCATCATAGCGGAACTCTTTATCCTGGACTTCTCGCCCTTCTTTTTGCGCCCGTTGTTGTGCTTGATGATAAAAATAAGCAATGGACATCGTGCCTTGATGTTCTGGAATAAAAGCTTGAATGGCTTTGGGTAAACGGAATTTGCGGGCCATCACCAGCCCTTCAGTGACGTGCTTTTTAATAATCGCGGCACTTTCCCAAGGGTCATCAATTTCATCATGTTTGTTAGGTCCCCCCATTTGGTTTTCGATAAACCCTTGAGGGTCGTGCATTTTCCCGATGTCATGATACAGTGTACCCGTGCGAATCAATTCCACATTACAGCCGAGTTCCTTCGCTGCCGCTTCGGCGAGGGTCGCGACAAATAGGGTATGTTGAAAAGTCCCCGGGGCCTCAGCAGCCAAGCGTTTTAACAGCGGGCGATTCGGGTTTGCCAGTTCCGCCAGACGGATGGGGGTTACCAGGTCAAACAGATGTTCGAGGTAGGGACTCAAGCCGAGGGCGACAATACTCCAGGAGACCCCCGCGATCGCCTGAATCCCCGCAGCCCCGAGAATCGTGTACCAAATCGTCCCTGCCGTAGCACTAGGAATCAAGCTACTAATCAGGTAAACGCCACCTTGGGTTAAACCGGCTACCCCGCCAACCATTGCCAGTTCTTCTCGCGATCGCATTCGTCCGGCTAGGATGCCACTGATTAAACCCGCTGCGGCATTTGCCAGCAAATAACTCAACTCGATTTCAATGCCAAGGGGTAAGAGGACACTCAGCAGTCCGATAACAGTCCCCGAGAGGATGGACCCGTAGAAACTGCCCAGGAGTAACCCAACCGCCGGTAAGGTGGTGTAAGGAATCCCGAGGGAAATGAGTAGGGGGGCTGTCAAAGAGAGGAGTAACACCAACGTGCGATCGCGCCGTCGTAACTTGGGATGAACACGCCCTTGAACCAGCCAAAAAATTCCTACAGCGATCGTTACCGTTCCCCCAAACCCAGAGAGTCCTACCCAATTAATTTCGCGACGACTCATATCAAAGCGATCGAGTAGCACAAATTGCGATTGAGAAATCGGTTCCCCTTGTTCAATAATTACCTCCCCTTGTTCCACGCTGACAAAAACCGGCTTGACTTCCAGGGCCGCTTGTTCCGCACGAACTCGGGTGCGTTCTAAATCTTTGATTAAATTAGGCTGCAAAACCTCTAACAGCAAATTCTCAGAGAGTTCCACTGCCCCTTGTGGGACCTGACCCTCTAACTGGATCATCACCGCCATTTGCAGAATATTTTTGGGCAGTCCGGGTGGAATCCCTTGAGACAACATTCGCTTTAAGGCATTGTGGAGACCCACTTGAGTTTGAATCCACTCTTCATCGGAGAGTTCAAATAAATTAAGACCGTAAATATGGGTTGAGGCAATACTGGTCGTATCTGCGATCGCCGCCACCGCTAAACGGTAGGTTTGACGCGCCTGGGAAATTTGCTCAACCAATCCCGAAAATGCCACAGACCCCGCACGTTTGCGGTAAGTTTGCAGTTCTCTAACCGCTTGCTGTCCGGAGTCGGTTAACAGACCCCGTTCTACCGCCCAAGCTGCCCGAGACGAGTCATTGGGGTCCTCCACAGAACTGGCCGGGTTCTCCACCATTGGCGCATCTTCTCCCGCCGCCCGCACCACCGCATTATATTCCCACTCTTGTGCCTGTCGCAGATAAAGTTGGCTGGCAGTAGACAAGAGGGCGATATCCACAAAAGGAAATTGTCCCCCGACTTGGCGCAGTTGGGTCCCTTCATCCAACACTCGCTGTAGGACTTTCTCAATTTGCTGAGACACGGGGCGATCGATCATCAAAACCGGACTGGACCCAATACGGGCCGCCCTGCGATTGTCTTCAGTCGTTTTGGTGTCTTCTACCCTAGCATCATCAGGGGCGATAAAGGTTTGTGGGGCAATCGTACCGACATCTAGTTGGGGCTGATTGTAAAAGCGTTGTCCGATCGTTGCAGTCAGGCAAGTTACCGCCAGTAGAACCGCTACAGGGGAAGGGACCGTGCTATTCATCCGAGATTGGAATCCCTTTCTCCAAGCAGGCGATTCCGTCGAACCTGGATCGGGAGGATCGGGTAACTCGTGGGGCAAGGATGGATGGGACTCTGAATGGAGGGTCCCTGTCTTCAGCGGATTGCTGTTGGAAAGATTGCGCGAGTAAATATTGGCGCAATCTCTGCCCCATTGTTCGAGTTGCCGAGTCAGCATCTGAATTGATCTCATGGATCTCTCGTGCCTGTTCTAAGATAGAGGATTGCTAGGAATAGAAGGCAAGGCGTTATGCACTATTATAGAGGCACTCTTCCTCAGCCTAAATCTTCACCCCCAAAGGCGGGGCTCGGTTGGGTAAATTAGCATGAGTTCGGGGTTATAAGGGTTCAGGTTGCCTAGAATGACCGTTATTGGACCCCACAGGAGCTTTCAGTTCCTAATCTGGATCGAAACCGTAAAGATAGGGTAAACCCATCCTCTCCATCTCCCCTAAAACGGACGAATCACATTAGGTGCCGCAACAGCCCGAAAATGAATTGCTTCTTCCGGTTGATACTGGACATCATAGACCCCAGACCAAGTAGCGAGTAGGCGATCGCCTAGGTGAAATAGTTTATCCGTTTGCAATAGCCCCTGTTGCCAGGTCCAAGGGATGCCGGGAATGCTATTATAAGCCCCGGACAAAATTCCCGTGATTACGGTTGTCACAGCGCTTTGACTCCCTGTGCGAGTGGCACGACTAATGGATAAACGGAAGTCTTCTAGGGTACTCAAAAGACAGTAAAAGCCTAGGGCAAAGGGAAGGCTGCCAGTCCCCTCAGTCTGGGTCAATTGTGAGCGAACCTGTTCTAAACTCGCTCCTTGGGCGATGAGGGTTTCGACGGTTGCCAGTAGGGGAATCAGCGGGGAGGGACTGTCCTGAAGATAGGCAATGGTTTCTCCAATCAAAGTGTGCGGGTTCAGGCGTTCGGTCAGACTGGCGGCGATCGCATACCCCAAGGCCAATAGTCCATCTCTTTCGGCTAATGGGATTGACAAAAGTTCACTAATCTGGTATATAGTGGTTCTTAAAAATTCTAATTGTTCATGATAGAAGAGGAGAACCGGAAGCACAGCCATCAGGCGATCGGCTTCTAAGATTGCGGTTGATTCAATTCCCTCGGACTGTTGAGACACCGAGGCAACGGCCTCAAACCAATTTGAGGAGTCAAATCCCCCCTTTTGAATTAAACTTTGTACACTCCTCACCAGGTATTTATCTTCCCCTGGCTTCGGGCGCACCTCAAGCCTAGGTCCGTTTAAGGAAATCATCCCGCTTCCTATCCCATAGCCAATCTTAGCACCGAGTAGGGTTCCCTGAAACCGACTTAAAACCGAATATCGCATTCTGATAACAATTGCCCGTAAATATTATATAGAGCGAGTTTAAATGAGTTTGTCATAGAAATGAGAAGCTCTATAATCCCAGATCAGCAGTAGCCAGCAAAATGCTGGCACTCCTTGATTGTATTGTGTTTGATAAACAGGAGTGGGAGCATCTTGCTACCAGATCCCTATGAAGCCACTCGCATTCCACTTCAGTCTAATAGCCAAGTAGAAAACCCAGGGGAGACAATCAGAACAGAAGAGGCAAAATTGAGGCATCCATGAAACAGATTCTATTGGCGATCGCCTTCCTGCTGACTAGCGCAATTCCCCTCCAAGCTGAAAACCCCCTACACCTGCAACAACTCTTCAATACCCGAGACTGCCGCAACTGCGAACTCAGCGGCATCAACCTCAGTGGGGCCAACCTCGGCGGCGTCAACCTTAGCGGGGCCAACCTAAACGGGGCCAACCTAGAAGGGGCTAACCTCAGCGGGGCGAACCTGAACGGGGCCTCTCTTCTCGATGCCAACCTGATTGGCGCCAATCTCAACGGTGCCTCCTTAATCGTCACCAACCTCAGCGGTGCAATTTTGCATGAAGCTGACTTAAGGGATGCGGATTTATATGGCGCGATCGCCCCTCATGCGGAATTCAACTTCGTCAACCTCGTTGGGGCCTCTCTTCCTAAAGCTAATCTCTATCTCTGCGATTTAACCGAAGCGGACCTCTCCACCGCCAACCTAGAAGGGGCTAACCTAGAACGTGCCGACTTAACCGATGCCAAACTCCGCAATACCATCCTCATCGATGCCTCCCTCTGTCGCGCCATCATGCCTGATGGTTCAGTCTCGGAAATCGGTTGTCCCCCGGCTGAACCGGCTGCTGAACCCGAACCTGAAACCGAATCCGCACCTGAACCGGCAGCCGAATCCGCACCTGAACCCGAATCTGCACCTGAACCCGCACCTGTTCTGCCACCGCCACCACCGCCACCCCCAGTCACCCGGTAGCGGTGGGGATAACTAGCCATAAGTCGAATGTGACTCCCTAAGCGAGTCCCGTAAAATAGGTGGATTCCATCGGATACCCAATCCAGTTGTGAAAGACCTCGTTTACTCTTCAGCCTGCGTTTGGCAGGCTTTATCTGTATAGCCTCACCTTGAAGGGTGGGGGTTTTTGCTTGCGTCAGGAGGAGACTTTATGAAAAAAATCCGAACCCTAGTTCAGCGCAAAAGTAACAAAAAATATCTTCCCGCCTCTAACGTAGAGGGTCAATTTGAGTCGCGTCCTTTCCCCTCACCGACGGAGGCATCGGCGGAACCCGCCCCTGGACTGGAAGCTGCATCGGAGGGGAAAAAGCGGCAGGGTTTCAACTTTGCCAAGATTGATATCTTTCCACCGGAGGAATCAGAAACCCCGGGAGTCCCGGCAACGATTCAGCGTCAGGGAGGCGATCGCGATGAATCAGAGGCGGAGTTAATCCAGTCCGATTCTGAAACAACAACCACCACTCCTGAGACCCTGCAACTCAAGGAAGATGAAGAACTCCAAAACCAAGCCACTGATCAAACTCCCGAGGAGGAATTAACCGTCAATGCTGCACCCGCTACCGCCATTCAGCGAAAAGGTAAAGATAGACAAGCGCCCGTAGACGATCGCCATAGCATCAGTGACCCCTACATCAACCCCACGCGCTGGTTGGAAACCCTCAAACGGGAACGAGTCGCGGATTTATTCCGAACTCCAGGGGGATTAGACGGTCATGTTCAACAGATTCAAATTGAAATCAACCGACTCATTTCAGACCGCAATCGTCGCAAGTTAGAAGGTCAAACTGGGGAAGAAGTTATGCAATATACAACCGCATTGAATACCTTGCGAACTTCCCTAATTGCCAGTGCCAAAGCCGCAGAATTCGATTTTGACAAATTTGGAATTACTTTTGCGCCCCTAGGCTCAGATCTTTATCTTGAATGTAGCGATGGTCAACTCAAAGTGGATGGCAAGCCCGTCTAAGCTAAGGCACGGCTTGGCCGTGCCTTTTGGGGAACGTTAAATTCCCGGAATTTCTGATAACTTTGACTCTAATTCTTCCACCTTAAACTGAGTGGCTTCCATCCATTCCTCAGTTGTAAAATCATATCCATCTTGACGAGCCATCGCAACTAATTTATCTAAACTCGGAGCAGAATTATATTTTTCTTTCAGCGAAGGATTGGTTTGAACTGCTCTAAACAGTCGAACAACCTCGGGTAGCGCCATTTTTAGATTCCTCCAAATATTCAAGATTAATGGGTAGCCTGAAGCCTTTCCTTAAATTGTAAAACAACTTTTAAAAAACAACCAGATATGTCTAAAGAAATTGGCAAAAAATTAGCCCAAGAAGCGAGTAGAAGAGAACTCAGTCGTATCCTCATGCGGGGTTCCTCGGTGCAAATGGGCATGAAGAATCGCCTATTCAGATTCCTCCCGGCACGGTTTCAATGGGTGATTCCTTTCGTGCAGCAAAATTTAAAGATTCAACCCCCGAAACTGCCGGAATTAAAATTCAAGTTGCCGGGAGGCTTTGGGAAAAACCAAGATATTACCAAACAGTCGCAGCAACTCGCTCCAGAGATTGAAATTGGGACACTACCAGAAGTTGTTCAACCCGTTCAACCCCTCTATTTAAAGTATGATTGCCCCCGAGGAAATCCGTTAAGCTGCGAAGTGGCCCAACAGACCCTAGAGGCAAAAGCCCAAGCGAAATATTGCCGACAATGTGGGTTTCCAGTTCCCTTAGCACCTGATACCAAAATCCGAGGCGATCGCGGGACTTACAAAATTGAAAGATTGCTGCGTCATCGGGGAATGGGACGGCTGTATCAAGCCATTCAACTCAGCGATCACCAACCTGTTATCCTCAAAGAATATGTCTTGCCTAAACGGTATTTTAACTCTGAAGAAATTCGCCAGCGCAAAGATTTATTTCGGTTAGTCGGCGGGATTAATTTAGCCGATGGTCGTATTCAGGATCAGCGCTTGATTTCCCCTTGGGAGGCGATCGCACCCTTACGGGAAGAACGCTGCTATCTTGTTACGAGAGGACAAATCGATGCTTTCCCCACTCTGTCTAGTTACCTCTTAGAAACAGGAGCCTTTACTAACTCCCAAGTTCGCCAAGTCCTCGACCAAGTATTACAAAGTTTGGAGTTTCTCCATGAGCAGAAATTTAGGCTGAGATCCGGTGCATTGAAACAGGGAATTATTCATGGCAACCTAAGTTTAGATAGTCTAATTTTTGTCCCCAATACTCAAGGGTTCTTTGTTTATTTATGTGATTTATCGCTTTGGGAAAGTTTTGGACAACCGATTTTATCAGACTCGGCCTATTCCTCTCCACAACAAGATTTAAAAGCATTAGGATATATTGCCTTTTATTTATTAAACGGACGTACTTTCAACCCAAAAACTGAGCAGAAAATCGACCCTAGGGTCGAGGATGATTGGCCTTTGGGTGTCCATGTTGGACTAAAAAACTTTATTTTAAACTTAATCGAATTGGGAACCCAAAAATTTGAAACCGCTCAACTGGCCCGACAAACGCTCTTGAAATTATCCGGGGAATGGTGGATTGGAAATGGCACGATAATTCCTGTGGGAATACCCGAAGCACTTGCTGTTGAAGCCATTGAAAAAAAACGCCGTCAACGCACCCGATTTTTAGCCTTTTTATTAGCAACTCTGGGGTTGATTGTATTGGCTCTATTAATCATGTGGATTAGGGTAATTCGGCAGCAAAAAGCGGTAGCAAAAGACCCTGTTTGTTGTATTGATAAAGTAGCGGGTATTCCCCTGGGAAACTTTACCTATACGGCTTCTGTAAATGGCACTTGGAGCTATCTACTCCAGCAACCGAATTTAATTGCTCCCGGAAAAACACTAGAGCAAGACTTGCAACAACGCCTGCAACCTGAAGACCCCACTGAACCGCCGAAATACAGCTTTCGCTATGTACCTGAACCTACTTCAAGCTTGGCGATCGCTAAAGTTTTATCGGGAGAAACTGACTTTGCAATTACCAATTTAGCCAATGCCCGCACAGCTTACGATAATTTAATTCATACTCAAATCGGGTATCGAGAATTTGCCTATGATGGCATTGTTATTTTCGTTCCCTTCAGCTATGCTCGCCGTGAAAATGGACTCCCCCACCGTTTAAATGGGAGTATTACCTTCGATGAATTACGGCAACTTTATACGGGTAAAATTAGGAATTGGCAAGAATTGGGCGGTCCGAATCTTCCAGTCAAACTGTATATTCCCAATGAAGAAGAAGCATTAAGAGTCTTTGAACAAAGAGTGCTTCAAAATGAGCGAGCGATCGCCGACTTTTATAACCTCCTCAAAGCCCCAACCTCCGCCAATACCCTAGTCAGAATTCCCGCACCAATTACTCCCCTTTCCACCTTTGAAATGCTGCGAACCGTCATCCGGGATTTTGAAGATAGAAATATTGGGAGTATTGGATTTGCCCCCTTGAGTAAAGTCTTTGGACAATGTTCCGTTTATCCCCTCGCCTTAAGTGAAGGCAACCAAATTCCGGTGTCTCCCTTAGTTAGAAATTTGGATAATCAACCCATTTCTCCCCTCACCGATTTGTGTAATAATAAAGGCAGTTATAGTCCGAATGTCAAGGCATTTTCCCAGAATCAATATCCCTTAGCCTATCCTTTGGTGGTGATTTATCCCCGAGACAATCGCCTCCCCTCCGTGGGAGAAAAATTTGCAGAAATTCTCACCACCCTAGAAGTTCAAACCCTACTTGATCGCACGGGACTCATTCCGATTTATCGACAATCTCCGCCGTCATCCCCATCAGTCCCAAGGGAATAGGAGAAGTTCGACCTTTGTCTAGTATCCACAACACTCTAAAAAACCTAAACTGAGCTATAGTTTTGGGGCGTTGGGCGCATCACCCAATCAAAGGGGAGTCGTTATTCATGACGAAACAAAATCAGCCAGAAACCCACGGACTGAATTATATTACGGCCAATCGCTTTTATGTGGAGATGCAGGAAACCAACTCCATCGCTGCCTGTTTTAGCGAATGTTCTGGGTTGAGCGTTACGGTTAACTATGACACCTATTTTGAAGGGGGAGTTAATAACCAACAGCGCATCATTTTGGGAAACACTCAATTTTCAGAAGTCACCCTCAAACGAGGACTAACGAATGATGCCGCATTTTGGGGATGGGCATCCCGAATGCTGACTAAAATTACCCCAGAAAATGCCGGGAGTCCCCAGCGTCGCAATATCAATATTTTACTGTTTAATACTGCCGGAGAAACGATTCAATGTTGGACGCTAATCGGGGCGGTTCCTGTTGCCTGGAAAGCCCCAGCATTACGGGCAGATGCGGCAACCGTAGCAATTGAAGAGTTATCTTTGGCGTATGAAGGGTTAAATGTTGAGGTGAATAGTAACTCTGGTGGCGGTGGAAATGCACTCGGTGGCGGTGGTAAAATTCACCAGAGTGGTAGGGGTGCTGGTGGATTCTTTATTTAGGGGTTAAAGTATGGTAGAAACTGTGAGCAATTATGGAGAAGAACCGGGCGATCGCAGTCCCCTTGTTGGGTTAAAACCCCTGGGAATTCAAAAACCCTTTTTGCCCCATCAACCCCTGGGACAAAAACCCTTTGAACCTCAATTTTTAAAACCCATTGCAAGGGAATTATTAACCAGTTTTGAGTTAGAAGCAGCGATCGCACCCGGTGAAGAGGAAACCATTCAGGAGTTGGATCAATCTCCCGAGGAACTCCCCAGAGAGATTCAGGAACTGACGGAAATTGCGATCGCCACCCGAGGGGGACAACCTCTGGGACAGTGGCATTCCATCGGCGATCGGCAAACTCAAGTCACCCTGTCTGCTAACCCCTCTTTTCAACTCCCCCTCACCCTCTCCGTAGAAGAGATTGCGCCCAATTTTTCTGAACTATCCGCCTTAACCGCCTTCGCGAGTCCTCCTCTGGATTTGGGAATCGCTTCTACAACCGAATCCATGCCAACCGCTTGGGCGAACCTCGAAGACTTACTCACCCAAACCGCCCAAATTGATACCGACGGAGAATTTGTGTTAACCCCTTGGGGAGTCCAACAAGAAACCCCCCCAGAACCCAAGCGCGATCGGTCCTCCGTCCCCGTCCAAAATCCGCCCGACTATAACGATCCGAGAAGTCGAGAAATCACCCTCACCGCCCCGGGATATGGACCACCACCGGAACCTGAAAACCTAGAGATTTTAGCGCGAAAAGTTTATGATTTGATTAAACAGCGTCTAACCATCGATCGCGAACGGAATGGAGGTCGCTATTCAAGGCGATCGCCCTGGTAAATGTAATATTAATGCCCTAATTGATAAAAAGGAAAAACCACCATGCCTGGTAACAATGTTGCATCAGGGAAACTCGAAAAAGCGAAATTAATTTCTCAAGAAAGCGACACCATCGAATTCATGTTCAACCCTACCGAACTCGTATTCGATCAATCCGTTAGCGTCAATCCGAGTCGAGGGGCGCGAACCAGTTCTGGTTTATCTAAAGTCAGCTTTGCCCATCCTGAACCCTGCACCCTGACCATTAATAACATCATCTTTGATACCTACGAAACCGGCGCGAGTATTCTGCCTTCTATCAATCTGCTCAAACAAGCCCTCAGTTTTGCCACCAAAGGATCTGCCGCTCAAAAACGTCCCCCCACCTATATTTTTGCCTGGGGACAACAACAATATATGCGCTGTTTTGTCACCCGACTCAGCTATAGATTAACCCGCTTTTTACCTGATGGAACCCCCGTACAAGCGCGAGTGGATTTGACCCTCACTGAAGTGGATAAAGCAACAGGGAAGTAGGGGAGATGGGATGATGAGAACTCAAGATAGCTTTTTATTAGACTTCTTGCCAAATTCTCTTAAGCCCCCAAGAACTAAATATTTATTCCTCTTGCTTCCCCCTTCTTAAGGGGGACGGGAGGGGGATCTAAGGGGGACGAAAGGGGGATCAATC
>CBFGOM010000097.1:0-24478 GCA_965650385.1 uncultured Oscillatoriaceae bacterium | reverse complement strand
CTCCTCTGACTCGATCGCCTCTACAAGATGTGCGGCCATGCTCACTGTACCATTAGCAGAAATCGAGATAGAGTTACCGTTAACCGCTACAATATTGCTACTGTTCAGACCAACCGAGAGACTATCACTTTCTTGCAGTTCGTTCAAACCTCCGATAAGCAGATAATTGTGACTTCCTATTGGCACAGTCAAGGAACTGAAGCGAATCCCATCGGTGATATCCAGAGGCATTTCCATCGTCCCAATGGAAAAATCTCCCATGTCATAGATGCCATTATTATTAACATCCGAAATGAGCTGCAAATTGTTAATATTCGTATTCTCAATCCCAGTAGTAGTGACTGCAAAATTCAGATGATTGATGATAATGGGTTCATGAACGGCACTCAGACGGAAGCGATACCAAGCTGTATCATTAGGGACGGCAGTAGAGGCAGGAGGAAACTGGTCTAATATTTGACTGACGGAATGTTCGCTGAGGGTGAGTATTCCTGTCGGGTTGACAGTTATTGGGATATTTCCTAAATCCTCTAGGGGGCCTCCTGTCCCCAGATTTCCCAAATCATTGACCGTAAAATTAATCGTATCGGTACCAGCGTAATTCGCACCACTTTGATAAGTCAGGGTACTCAAAGCACTGTTAATTTCTGCTAGAGTTCCGGTGAAACTCATCGCCTGATCCCCACTCCCGTCACCGCTGATAAAAGTCAGGTTGAGGACATTATTTAAGGTTAGGAAACCCTGATCAACAGATAAAGTAACTTGCAGGGGTTGGGTCGGGGAATCGACGTCAGCGATGCTAATTCCTGGAATCGATAAATTGACGCTTTGACCAACTACTTGGTTACCCGGTAGGGTCAAAACAGGAGCATCATTGACTGGATTTACAGTAATATTGAGAGTCTGTATATCGGTAAGCGGACCCCCACTCCCGGTGTTGCCGCTATCATTGGCAACAACCGTGAGAGTATCAGTACCATTAAAATTGGGTAAACCCTGATAAATGAGTCCCGCTGCATCAGCTAGAACCTGATTAATTTGGCTGATTGTCCCGGTAAGGGTCACGCTATTTGTGCCATTAGCGATGATATTTTCCCCGGTAACACCGCCAGTTACTCCGGAATTGACCGTGAGAATGCCATGATTAACAGTTAGGGTAATCGTAATTGGATTCGTTTCTGCATCTGCATCAGTGACGTTAATTCCAGGAATTGCTAATGGGGTATCTTCATCCACGGATAAAGGTGGTAAAGTGCTGCCGGTTGTAACAGAAACTGCCGATAGATCAAAGTCAGCACTGGCACTGGGAGTATTGTCCCCAAAAAAGATAAAGTTGGGTGTAGTGTAGGGATTTTCCGGGAGAAAACCTGGGAGAGTGGCGCTGGTGTAGTCCCGCAGGTTGCCACTGATCACCGGGTTACTGTTGCCATTGGCGAAGAGTTGGTAAGTGTCTCCCAACACCTGTAACTGATAGTCAACCGCAGTAGTTTTAGTGTCAAAATTCACACTTTCGCTAGGGTTAAGCGTGTGGGTGAATAGAGTATTCGTCGTGTTACCAGGAGTAGGTTCGGCATCACCGTCTTCCTGGATCCAGATTTTATCTTCCCAAAACCCAATTTCTATGCCTTTTTGTCCATCACTGCTGATAGCAATTAGGCTAAATCCAGCGCGATCGAGAAGGGAATCGTTATTTTTATCAGCACTAGCAGTCGCATGATTTTCCGCCTGAATTTGGGCCGTAAAGTTGATGGTATAGCCGGTATTTCTGTCTAGTAGGGGAATTCGGTCAGGTCGTGCAATATAACCGGCGTAATCCGAAACACTTGTGCTGAGATTGTCATCAGTTTGGGTTGTAGCGAGAGGAAGATAGGGTAAGGTGCGGTATTCAAAGCTTTGGGTATCCGGGCTATTGGTTCCATCGTAAAGGGTGAAAGATGCACTGGGAACGGCAATAATAGGAGCATCGTTCGCAGTGGTAAAAGCTATGGTTTTAGTAGCGGGACTACTCACTAGATCCTGAGCATCAGTCAGTTGAAATTCGACCGTGCGATCGCCCGCTAAGGGATTGTCAGAAGTATTGCCATAAATGATGTTCTGCATCAAGGCACTAACGGCGGCAGGAGTGGCAGCATTGGTGCTGAAATTGATGATGAGGGGGTTGCCTTGAGTCCCGCCGGTGAAGGTGGCAAAGGGTAGGCCGCTGTAAGCGATGAAGTTGAGTCCTGGAGAATCAATCCCCGCAGTGATTGGGCCTGCACTGGTCTCTTGATTTCTAATCATTAAAATATCATCAGTGGTGGCACCAGAGGTAAATTCAATCCTCAGAGTGCCGCCGTTGAAGTTAGGTGAGTCAGAATCTGTGGCAGTGGCAGTGGTGTCAAGAATTGCAAAACCCTGGTTCTCGATATAGTTGAGATTGCTGCTGGAGAGGATGATTTGGGGGGCTTGATTTGGGCTGCCTAATCCGCTAAAAGTATCTATCGGAAATCCAATCCACTCTAGGCTAGGGTCGAAGGTATTGTTAGGGTTGGTATCTCCAGTAGTGATGGTGATTTTGCGGCGCAAGGTTCTATTTAACGTACTCACCCCTCCCCCAGTCCATTGTGCACCGGGGGGATTAACACCTATTTGTCCGATTGAATCAATAACTATACCGTTTTTCCGCAGGACTATGGCATCGTTGCCGTTATACCAGGGGCTGCCATTGGTTTGATTGGCAATTGCGGCAAAGTTGGCATCGCTATCGGCCAGAACAAAGGTGCTACCATGAGCGACAGTGCCGTTGAGAGTGATGGTTGTAGTAGCCGTGGTATTCCCGTTAAAATACATTTCGACAGAATAGCCACCGGCGGCTAGGTCGATCGCGCTTCCCGTGCCGTTGTAGAATTCTAGTGCTTTGTTGTTGCTGTTGCCTTCGACATATTCAGAGATAAAAAGGTCGGTGGGGGTCAGGACATTCCCGTAAACCGCGATCGCCTCCGCAGAAAAAGGGATTTGCACTTCAATTGGACCTGTATGCGCTTCCAGTTCCCAATCTCCCCCCAAAGCGGCGCTACCTGTCAGGTTATCACTCGCGGCAACATCTGCCCCGGTGAGGGTGGCGAGGCGATTGACAAATACCCCAAGATCAGCGGCGAGATTGCATCCGTAGAGTAAAATATCGGCATCGGGGGCAAGGGAATTTGGCCATTGGGAAATTTCGGCTTCTGGGAGAGTTTCAGCGGTTAAAACACCGTTGCCAAGGTGTAACATCCCAGGTTGGGCGTGGGAGAGAATATGGAGACCCTCAAGGGGTTGTTGTTGCTGGGAGAGGATCTCACTAATTTGGGTGATGGCATCGCGGTTAGGGTCTAACACCACCACAGGTAATTCAGCGGGGGTACTGGCAATGAGGGTTTCATATCCCGTCACCGTAGGGTCAGCAAACAGAATTTGCTTGGGGGAGGTGTTTTCCCAGATGGGGTAGAGGGGGTTTGTAGATTCCGACAGCAAAAAGGCCATAGTTTATGGATCTTTGAGAAGAATAGGGTAACCGCATATATATAAGATTGTGACCCGGAATCAGATACTACCGATCCAATTCCGGGTCATTTCCATGCCAAACACCGCACCCTGAACAATGCGCTGTCTCACTAGTCTGAAGTGACTATAATCTTAATCTATGAGTGACCCCTTTTTTTCTGAAGCAATTCCCTACACTCCCCTGAACAACACTAATCGGGTTTTTCCCGTCCGGTGGGTGTTGCTCGGGCTACTCTGGTTAAGCTGCTAAAATACTTAAACTGCCTTGATTCCCATCTAACTGTACAGGAACTCCCACGGGTAAGGCAGCATTTTCGCCATCATGTCCGAAGGGTAAATCTGAAACAATCGGAATGTCTAAGTCTACCAGGCGATCGCGCAAAACTTCACTTACGGTAAAACTGGACTTACTGGCTAACGTATCACATTGACTAAATCGGCCTAATGCAATTCCCCTCACTCCGGTTAATGCACCCATCATCCGCCATTGGGTGAGCATCCGATCGATGCGATAGGGGGCTTCTCCCACATCCTCAAACGCTAAAATTGCTCCCTCTAACTGAGGTTGCGCGGGAGTCCCGAGTAAGTGAGTGGCAACGGTGAGATTGGCGGGGAGTAAATATCCGGTGGCGATGCCATTTCCCCATCCGTTGCCTTGGAGAGGGGGGATTGCTTTGCCTTCAACTAAATCGAATAACCGGGAGATGGTCCAATTGGGTTCGGCAGCGATCGTGGTTAGCAGGGGCCCATGCACCCCAACGATGCCGCTTTTATTCAGACTCCATAACAAGCTGGTAATGTCAGAAAATCCAATTAACCATTTGGGAGGGGTGACTTCTGGGGTCCAGGTCCAATCTTCTAAAATTCTGGCCCCCCCGTATCCACCTCGAACGCAGAGGATGGCGCGACAGTCGGGGTCCTGCCATGCGGTTGCCAGTTGTTGACGCCGATCGCGATCGGTTCCCGCTAAATATCCCCAGGAGTTGTCATAACCCGCCGTCAGTTCCACCCGATACCCGCGCGATCGCCAAATATCCAGTCCTTTTTCAAAAGCTGACTGTTCTCGCAGACACCCACTCGGGGCAACCGCCCGCAACAAATCACCCGGTTTTAATGCCGGTGGCACAACTCGATTCAAATTTACCCCCGCGATTTCCAAAGCCATTGTGCGCTTTCTACTCCATTACTTATCTATTTATTTATGGATAATTTCTCACCCTTAATCGGTTAGATTTCTCAGTTGCTCTAAACCAAGAAATCCCCCAAACTTTACACCCTAAAACTATCATATACCCTAATTTTTAATCCTCCACCCTTCAAGAATTTACCCGGCGCTACACCCGAATTAAATCCTCAAACTCTACCCTTAAAATTGAGTTACCCTTTACTCTTCTTCCGATCGCAATCCCAATTAAGGAATATCTTCTGGATAAGTTTCAGTGGGGGGAGACCAATTTTGTAACGAGGAACGGGATTCAGAACTAGCCCCAGGACGGAGGCGATTGAGCTGGGACAAAGCCCACTGGGCCGCTTCTCTGACCTCGGGATCGGAATCTTCCGAAGCGTGGCGCAGGAGTTGACTGGTTTGGGAAACTAAATCATAGATGCGGGTTAAATCCCGAATAGCATTTTTACGCACTTCCGGATTACTATCTTGTAGAGAAAGAACCAAAGCGCGATTCATCGGTTGCAGGGTCCGATTTCCAATTTCAGCCAGGGATGCCAAAATTAAACTGCGCTGCCGAGAATCGGAATCCATTAATAAACTAACTAAGGGTTGCATCGCCCGAGAATCACCCTTTTGTCCCAGTTCCCAAATCGCTTTACGTCGTTGAGTCGGGACTCGACTTTGCAAATCTTCAATTAAGGTTTCGATCGCATCAATTTTAGCAAGCTGGGGGGGTTCACTCCGGACTAACCCTTCTCCTTCTTCTGAACCAGGAAGCGGGGGAATTCCTGACGATTGCGGCAGTTGGGGAGAGGAGTCAATTGCCTTCTCGTTGTAGCCATTCCCGTGATGAGGCGGCACTGGGGCCTGTTCAAGGGTAGCCTGCTTTTCTACCACGGGAGATTCCAACTCAGTTTTGGAAGCAATTTCTGAAAACTGATCCGGGGGGTCCACGAAACCTGCATGGGTTTCGGGTATTTCCTCCCCCTGTTCATCATCCTCTTGTTCTCCCGAATGAGTGAGCAAATAAAAACCCCCCGCAAAGATTCCAGCAAAGGCAAGAGTGCCAAAACTCAACAGTAATAGCCAAAACAGGTCTTTTCGAGAAAACCGCTTTTTCCCAGGGCGTTTAGTGGTGGGTTTGGGTTCATTCTGGGCTAGTTTCAGGGGTTCCGGGGTTGCCCTAATGGGGAACTGAGAATTGGGGGGTCGTCTCCCCAAAGGGTCCGTAGTCGTTTCCGATGGGAGGCGATCGCCAAGTAACGGCAGATTTCCCGGGACTGGAGTCCGTGGGATCTGTCCCAGAGAGAGCGTTTGGGAGGTAATAGGGGTGGGAATTTGAGACATCAAACTCCCCCCCTCGGCACTGGGAAAAATTCCCAAGCCGGTTAAAGTAGTAATGAGTAATAAAACGGGATGGTAGGCGATCATAAATAGGGGTACAGATCCAACCAGTTGATCCAAAGAAAGCATGACACTAAGCTAACTTGCTTTCTGTTCCCAACGCGATGGGCTAAGAATACAATCCCTGTAATAGCACACCGGAATGATCGCAATCTTTAGCTACCGAGATTCCCTTAGAATCAGTCAACCGGGGATGGCTTAACCTTCTGAATCTGAAACTCGAAGTTGAATGGGAATTTCCACCGGGTGTCCTTCCGATCCGTTCAAAACTGGGATCGGTTCCGGTGAGGGATTTTCGCCACTGGGGATGTAGCGAGTGGATGCACAGGATGTTTTGAGTTTCGCGGCCAAAGTTGCGATCGCCCTAGCGGGGAGTTGTTCGCGCTGATTAATCAGGTAGATGCTAATCAGAGTGAGGATAACACCACTCCACTGTAACCCAGAGAGGGTTTCTGATAAAAATAGATTGCCGAAGAGAATGGCAAAAACTGGGGTCATAAAGGTTAGGGAGCTCAGACTGGTGAGGTTCCCAGTGGAAGCAAAGTAGAAAAATAGACCATAGGCGATCGCCGATCCAAAGATGGTAGAGTACGCCAATGCTATCCACCCATTCCAGTCTAAATGCACCCACTGTTCAGTTTCCGTGAGTCCGGACAGCATCCACAAAGGCAATCCGCCAATAATCATGTGCCAACCCGTTGCTACAACTGGATCGGCATAGCGGCATACAAATCGGACCATCACCGTTCCCGCTGCCATTGACAGGGCCGCCAACAGCATTAACCATTCCCCACTCTGAAATAATCCCGAAAGTTGCAGCGGTGGCACCGTGAAGGACCCATTAACCCAACCCCAAATCCATTCATCAGGTAGTCCAATTAGACTAATACCCAGAATACCCAGTCCCAACCCCAGGAAACCCCATCCGCCAATGATCGCTCCAAACAGCCATGCACTCAGCAGGGCCACGGCGAGGGGTTGGGAGTCGATCATCACCGAACCCAAACCTGCGCCGGTTTTGACTAATCCTTCCGCGAGAAACCCTTGGAAGAGAAACCCATCAACCGCCGCAAAGAGGGAAATCCATAACCAGGCTTGCCATCCTCGGGGTTGAGGACGTCCAGCGATCGCCGCTACGGCCAACACTAACAGTCCCGCTGGAACTAACCGCACCCCTGCCATAAACAGGGGTGTTGTACTGGTAAGCGTTCCTTTCATCGCAACCATTGCGGTCCCCCAGAGGAAAAAGGGCGCAATCATTAATAGGGGCGTGAATGAGAATTTAGATTCGGTTAATTTGAGTTGCATAGGCCTTTACATTTAGATGCCGTTTTTCTCAAGCAATTTGAAGTATTAGGCGCAAAAATTACTTTTATAAGAAGAGTGTAGCAAATTATGTAGTTTTGTTACAAACTTGAAACAAACCGCACCCCCGGTTAGAGTACCAAGGCGCAACGAGTCTAGCGGGACTTTATGCACAAATCAGATTAAATGTCAATCTTAAATGAGGAACTCAAAGATAAGGCAAACTAGAAATGAAGTACCCAGACTGCACAGAACCCTGACTTGAGACCGGCATCCTGATTTTGACCGGAATCGCTTTGGCAGTTTATTTTCCCGCTCAACTGATTTATTTTGCTTCGTACTACTGAACTATGATTTGGCCTTTTCGGAAATTTCGGAAAAAAATTGCTCGTATTGAAATTAACGGTGCCATTAACGGGACAACCCGTAAAACGGTGCTTGCTGCCCTCAAAACCATAGAAGAGAGAAAATTTCCAGCCTTACTATTACGGATTGATAGCCCTGGAGGGACCGTTGGGGACTCCCAAGAAATTTACAAAGCCCTGAAACGACTGAGCCAAACTGTAAAAATTGTCGCTAGTTTTGGAAATATTTCTGCATCCGGTGGGGTGTACATCGGCATGGGCGCACCCCATATCGTCGCGAATCCGGGTACGATCACAGGGAGCATTGGGGTGATTCTCCGGGGAAATAACTTAGAACGACTGCTGGAAAAAGTCGGCGTTTCTTTCCAAGTGATTAAATCCGGACCTTACAAAGATATTTTGAGTTTTGACCGGGAACTGACGCCACGGGAACAAGAAATACTCCAAGAGATGATCGATATCAGTTATCTCCAGTTTGTTCAAACCATTGCGGATGAACGCAATCTGAGTGTAGAGCAAGTGAAAAGTTTTGCCGATGGGCGCATTTTTACCGGAGAACAAGCGGTGCAATTGGGAGTCGTAGACCGATTAGGGACCGAGGAAGATGCGCGAATTTGGGCGGCAGAACTCGCGGGTCTTGACCCTAAAAAAACCGAGTGTTACACCTTGGAAGACCGCAAACCCTTGTTAAATCGGCTGATAGGAAGCACTTTGGGTTCAACGGGTATCTTAGCGGGGATCGATTGGTGTGAATTTGAGATTTCTCATCATGGACAGCCCCTTTGGTTGTATCGACCCTAGGGATCTTATGTCTAATGTCGTTTTACCAAGGCTCAAGGACTAACGACTCATGACCAATGACAAATGACCTAAATTAGAAAAGGAGGATTTTTGGCGTGGACTGGACAGTTAAGGCAATTCGTGGAGCAATTACAGCCTCGGATAATACGATTGAGGCGATTCGAGAGGCGGTGAATGAACTGCTTGACGAATTAGAAGCCCGAAATAAGCTGGATCCCGAGTTAATTATTAGTGCCACATTTTCTGTGACGCGGGATTTGGACGCAGTTTTCCCGGCAGCGATCGCCCGTCAACGACCTCACTGGGAAAATGTCCCCTTGTTGGATGTGCAGCATATGTACGTTCGGGGAGATTTAGAACGATGTATTCGATTTTTGATTCATGTCAACGTTGCCTCAGCCCATACAGAAATTTATCATCCCTATCTACGTCATGCGAAAAATCTTAGACCGGACTTGAGTTTTACTTCCGTTGGGGAATGGCGAAGGGGACCGATCGAAATCTAAGGGGGGTTGGGGTCCAAGCGATCGCCCCTCTAAGGCCCAGATAGGAGCTCCAGATAGCCCCTACCTCCTGGATCTGGTGTGAGGGGCGATTTTTTTAAACTTTTTCGAGTTTGCGATCGCCTCGATGATGATGAAAGCGAATCCCCAAAACAACATCGTACAGGAAACTCCAAAAGTCTTTTCCCTGGAAGATTCCCAGACACAGGGGCGATCCTTTAGCTTCTAAAAGAGGTCGGGTTTCTCGATAAGCTCGCTGGTAATAGTACCAAGGAATCGAAGGCCATAGATGATGAATCAGATGGTAATTTTGTCCCAAAATTAGGATATTGAGAATGGGACTGGCATAAATCCGGGCATTTTTCCAGCGATCGCGCTCTTTAAAAGGTCGATGGGGGAGATAATCAAAAAACAATCCTAGGGCCAACCCCACTACCAACGCTGGAGAAAACCAAAAATTGAGAATGTAGCCCAAACAGTCGTATTGGCAAGCCACATAGACAATAGTTGCTACAAACAAACGGCTCAAAAACCATTCCAACAGTTCATATTTGCGCCACAGTCGCCGTTTAAAGAAAAAGATCTCGTGGTAAAAAAACCGCGCCGCAATCAGCCATAGAGGACCCCCAGTCGAAACAAAATGGTCTGGGTCATTCTCTGGGTCATTGACATTGGCGTGATGCTGATGATGAACCCGAGTAAACACGGGAAAGGCAAATCCCAACATTAAGGCACTACCATGACCTAGGACAGCATTCATCACGCGATCGCGGTGGGCCACATTATGGGATGCATCGTGAATCACCGTCCCCGCCAGATGCAAGGCCAGAACATTCGTACAAAAGCAGCACCAGGCAGGCCAGTCTAACCGCCAGTATCCCAAAGTCGAGATCACGATCAAGGCGAGTGCGCCAAAAAACATCAGCAGGGTCGGATTGAAGTCGCCGGGAGGCCCCAGTAACTCTTTCGGAACAGTTCGGGGCGGCATCGCCTCTGGCATCGTCGTCGTAACTCCTTTCAACAGATCCTCAAAAAATGTATGATAAGCATTCTTAAATATAAAGTTTTGTGAATCCCTCAGTCTAATCCTCGGGATTTCTATAAATATTCTTTATAGGTTTGAGACTCAATGGTCAATTAGCTGCAACTGTCTTGGGGAGACTCCCTCAAAAAGCCAGTCGATACAGTGGACCGCTTTCATCTCTACCACTTTTTCGAGGATTATATTAGGAGTCTTTAGCCGCTAATTTTTTGATGAAACAAGACCCTCATCAGCTAGGGACCTACTTCTACCCCCTCTTGGACCTTCATGCAACTGCGAAACTTTCTGCGTCGAACTAAAATTGTCGCCACCATAGGCCCCGCTACCAGTCAGCCGGACATCCTCCGAGAACTGATTGAAGCCGGTGCCACCACCCTGCGACTCAACTTTTCCCACGGGACTCATGAAGATCATCAGCGAAGCATTCGCCTGATCCGACAGACCTCCTTTGAACTCAATCAGCCCGTCGGAATTCTTCAAGACCTCCAGGGCCCTAAAATTCGTCTGGGCCAATTTGAGTCCGGGTCAATTTACCTGCAAAAAGGTGACCCGTTCATTTTGACCAGCCGCTTCCTGTCTTGCAACCAAGAAATTGCCTGCGTCACCTATCCCCCCCTCGCCGATGAAGTTCCCGAAGGGGCTACGATCCTCCTGGATGATGGCCGGGTAGAAATGCGGGTGGAAAAGGTAGACCGAGTGACCCGAGAACTGCACTGTCGCACGGTGGTCGGTGGGACCCTCTCCAACAACAAAGGGGTAAACTTCCCCGGGGTCTACCTGTCGATTAAAGCCCTCACGGAAAAAGACCGGGAAGATTTACTCTTTGGACTGGATCAAGGGGTGGACTGGGTGGCCCTGAGTTTTGTCCGCAATCCCCAGGACATTCTCGAAATTAAAGAACTGATCTCCGCCAGTGGCAAGAACGTGCCGGTGATTGCCAAAATTGAAAAGCACGAAGCGGTGGAACAAATGGAAGCCATCCTCCCGTTATGCGATGGGATTATGGTGGCGCGGGGGGATCTGGGTGTGGAAATTCCCGCTGAGGAAGTCCCGATTGTCCAAAAACGCCTGATTGCCACCTGCAACCGTTTGGGAATTCCCGTAATTACGGCAACCCAAATGTTAGACAGTATGGTGCATAGCCCCCGGGCCACGCGTGCAGAAATTTCCGATGTGGCGAATGCTATCCTTGATGGCACGGATGCGGTAATGCTCTCCAATGAAACCGCTGTGGGGAAACATCCCATTGAGGCGGTGGCGACAATGGCCCGGATTGCCTGCCGTATTGAACATGATCAGACAATCGGTCAGGGTTCTGCTTACGATCGCAGTCGTTCGATTCCCAATGCCATTAGTCAAGCGGTGGTCAAAATTGCCCAACAACTGGATGCCGGGGCCATTATGACCCTGACCAAATCCGGGGCCACTGCCCGGAATGTCTCGAAGTTTCGGCCCCAAACCCCCATTCTGGCGGTGACTCCTCATGTGGATGTGGCCCGACAGTTGCAATTGGTTTGGGGGGTTAAACCGCTGTTAGTGTTAGATTTACCCTCTACAGGACAAACGTTCCAAGCGGCCATTAATGTGGCCCTGGAAAAATCCCTCCTCCACGAGGGGGATTTGGTGGTGATGACCGCTGGGACGCTGCAAGGGGTTTCCGGTTCGACAGACCTGGTTAAGGTGGAAGTGGTGACGGCGGTCCTCGGGAAGGGGATCGGTCTGGGTCAAGGTTCGGTGAGTGGTCGGGCACGGGTGGCTCAAACGGCCCTAGATGTGGGCAATTTTGGTCCGGGGGAAATTTTGGTAGCCCCGCGCACCAATGCGGATTATATTGATGCGATTCGCAAAGCTTCGGGAATTGTGACGGAGGATGATAGTTTGACGTCTCATGCTGCGGTGATTGGGTTGCGCTTAGGGGTTCCGGTCATTGTGGGAGTCAAGAATGCCACGAAGTTGATTCGAGAAGGGGCAATTCTAACGATGGACATGGAACGTGGGTTGGTTTACTCCGGTGCGATGTCCCAAGCGGATACAGTTTTAACAACTTGATGAAAGGGGATTTAGGGACTGGTGGAAGTCTGAAGGATTAAGGGGGAAGGGTCGGCAGATCCCCCCCTTAATTTCTTGGCGGGTTCAAGTTTGCGGATGGGTTCGGCTTTGGTGTCTCTATCTGTTCTCAGAAATCCGGTTGTAATCGGTTTATAACAACGTACACCCGGTTCTAAGGGTGCTCTGTGCCGAAAGGGTCTGGTTCTACTGCATTAGCCCACGCTGTGAGGGTTAACAGCAAAAATCGACGTTTACTAAAGTGGTTGGCGATCGCCTGAATTCCGAACGATTCCCCTCAATCCCCCTTGAACAGGGGGACTTTGACGGGAAAACTGGACCTCACTCTCTGGAGAAAGTCTATAACTGAATAAGGTATCCGATGGATGCTGCGTTAGAATGTCCGATCGCCTGAATGCGTTCTGAATTAGAGATACGGTGGGGATTGTGGGAACGGAGACGATCGCCCGGTTGTGATCCGGCACAGACTGACAACGGGATCAAGATGTGCGATCGCCTCCGCACCTCCTGCGGGCTGTCTTGGGATATTTTAAGTTTCAAAACCCAGTAACCTAGCGGCGATCGCTGAGTATCACTGAAGCTCAATTTTTTTGCACGCAAGGGCTAAAAAGTCGGGGCTTGCCTCAGCAAACGTGCCAAGATGAGGTATAGATAAATAAGCGTGCTAAAAATTAAATATTGAGACCGCAATGCCCAAACATCAGTTTAATCTGAATCTGTCAACTAGCTTGATGAATGCTATGAGTACCAAGGCCAAAGCAGATGGGATCAGCCTAGAGGACCTCGCGCTATCGGCCATTTCCGAGTATGTGGGCTATACGCCTTTAGCACCTAAAGCTGCTCTCGATAAGCGCCTAGTGGTGATGGAAACTCGGATAGCCAAGTTGGAGGCATCCTTGGGGGAATCAGTCGCCTGACTGGTGTTCCCACCAGTCAGGCACTCCCTCCTCTCACCCAACTGCAATTAGCGAGACGCTTTGGGATCAACCCCTCTAGTGTCTCTCGGCAAAAAAACAAGCCCAATTTCTGCGATTGGACTCGGGATAAAGATCCAGATGGAGTCAGTTGGCTCCATAAGAAGGGTAAGTTTTACCCACAAGTGTAGAACAAGGTGAGAATAAATTCAGGAGATCGGTTTGAGATTATTCAATAGGGCAATAAAAGCGCGATTCCTATCGCGCTTTTATTTTGGGGTCATGATGGGTAAATCAATATGGGAGGGGTAGATGGCGTTGCGATGCAGGGTGAGGGTGACGTTTCCTTGGGCGGGATATCGGGCAAAGGTATCCGCATCATGACCGGCGATCGCCAAGCGCAGGCGATGTCCTTTCTCGATGCGCACGGAGGTGGGTAATAAGTCAAAGGATAGTTCCATGACTTCTCCGGGTTCTTGGGGTTGGCCGTCTTGTCGCGCAAAGGAATGGTAGGGTCCAAACACGGCATAAGGGGGGGGTTCTGGAGAAATTTGCCGATGCAGCGATCGCAATTGTCCTTCTGTAAGATATAGCACTTCTCCCTGATCATCTACCTCTTCTAAATATACATAGAATGCCCCGTCGTGGACATTAGAACTCACATAAAATGTAATGACTGGATGTCCTGTAATTTCCATTGCCTGGGAAAGGGGGCTGCTTGTATAAGTTAATAATTTTTGGTCTTCTATTGCTCGATTTTTATACAGTACATCTTGCCCCCCAGCTTTGGTATGCCAGCGGTTATCGGTTCCGGTGGTGGCCTCAAAGTTCACCGCATAGTCATCGGTCCCTGCTTCCGTTTGGGGTGCAGCTTGGGTCAAACTGTTGTCCTCAGCAAAATACCAAGACTGGGAGACAATGCCTTGGGGCGGCCAAACGGGGGTTGTCTTCCACTGGTCTTCTCCCATTGTGTAATAGCGGATTTCTCGGGTCATCGGTGGGCGATCGCGGTTATCTTTCAAATAGGTATCAAAAAACTCTAACAATTCTTCGATTTGTTCGTAGAGGGGCGGGTCTGGAGACAGATCTGCGGGTTGGTAAGGACTCGCATCTTCCGTTCCTCCGTGATTCCATGCCCCGATCACGACTTTTTGGGGATTACTGTAGGTGAGAAATCGACTGAGTGCACCATTAGCGGTTCCGGCATCTAACCAACTGGCAATACTAAATATCGGAACTTGGGAACGGGAAATTTCTTCTCGGAAGCGGTAGGGGCTGAAGTCTTGGATGGTTATCCCCGTTGTGCCATAGCGATCATTGCGATAAGTAATGCTTTGGGCGGCTGCATATACATCCAGATTGGCGGTGCGATCGCGCAGGGCTTCTGCTTGGAGGGTCCCATTGCGATCGGCATCCACAGGTTTTGCCCCAGTAATAACGACTTTTAGGGCATCACAAATTGCCCCTTCTAATTGTTCCATTAAACAGACAAAGTTGGCATCGTTGGCATCTAATCGGCGATTATTTTCACTCCATCTGCGAACAAACCATTCATTAAAAATACCGCCGGGAAAGGCGAGTTGTGTGTAGGGATCAAAGTCGTTAAATCGGGGGGCGATCGCCTGAACTGCGGGATGATTTAATCTGCCTAAAAATTCTGTGGCATTCCCGGCATAAGAGGTTCCATAGCTGCCAACTTTGCCATTGGACCAAGGTTGGGCAATAATCCAATCAACGATTTCTCCATAGTCTTGAATTTCATCCGGGGACCAAGGATAGATTTGAGTTCCAAAAGAGGAACCTGTTCCCCTGGCATCAACTAAAACTAAAGCATAACCCGCATTATTCGCCAGTTGCGCCTCGGGATAGTTCGGGTCAAATTCGGGAAAATAGCCCATAATTCCAAGCGATCGCCAGTAGCGGTCCATTCGGATTAAAGTAGGAATTTTTTCATCCGGGTTTAATTGTTTGGGCAACCAGATATCAATGGCAACTTTGACGCCATCGCGCATGGTTACATACAAAGCTTGGTTGGTTGGATAACGGGATGAATTCAGGTTTTCCACCCCAATTTCCCCCGATAACGGGGAGACTTTTGCCCAGGTTTTACCTGCGGGTTCCACTTGGAAAATTAGGCTAATAATAAGGGAGAGGGCGAAGAGGAGGGGGCGATACCATCTGGGTTTATGCCGTCTCCGTTGATCGTTCATGGAGGACTATTATTATAGACTGCACTGTTTTTATTTTAAACGGGACTTTTGATTCTGGGGATGCTGAAGTTTTGGGGGATTCAAGGGGAAAATTGAGGCGAGAGGGAGGGAGAAACGGAATGCCGGAGACTGAGATGCATTAGAGGCGATCGCGACCCTTCCCGGATGAGATTGATGGAGGAGATGGGGGATGGACAAGGTATTGCACCCACAATATCCCTCATGATACCTTTTCTTTCCGAGGTGGCATCAACTGGGAGTCACTCTACAGAGAAATTTGTCACTTTGTCCCAAGTCAGCTATAAATTAAATAAATTCACGTTTTAGGGCAGGGGTAAAGTTTTAGACCCCAAGAACAAGAAACGGAGTTTTTATCTCGATGGGTTGTTAAACCCTAAAACCTGTATAAAAACCCCTGGTTTCTAACGGTTACAATTCCCAGGTCCTAAGAAGTGGTTTCCACAAAATACCCAAATCGATGGTGAAATTATCTGGAACTCCAAATGTTAAACAATAAAAAGCAAATATTCGGCTGGGTGATGTATGACTGGGCGAATTCCGCCTATGTTACAACAGTATTGGTTGCCCTTCTACCGCCTTACTTTGCCGCCGTAGTCGTTCCGGAAGCAGGGGTAAATATAGGCGGGACCTATTTCACTGCGGAGTCAATTTGGGCTTTCATGATTAGTTTTTCCGCCTTTGTTATGTTTATTTTTGCTCCAGTTTTGGGGGCAGTTTCTGATTTTTCAGCAGCCAAAAAACGCTTTTTAATGTTGTTTTGTTATGGAGGAAGCTTGGCAACAGTTGCCCTAATTTTTTCGAGTTCTGGGGATATTTTTCAAACAATCATCTTGTTTGTCATTGCTCAAATTTGTTTTGTGGGTTCTAATATTTTTTACGATGCGTTTCTGCCACAAATTGCTTCAGATGACCAAATAGATTGGGTCTCAGGAAAAGGGTTTGCGTTTGGTTATGTGGGAGGGGGGCTGCAATTGGCCCTATCTCTGGGATTAGTTACGGGACATAATGCCATTGGGATTTCTCAGGAACTTGCGGTCAGACTAGCGATCGCAATGGCAGGGTTATGGTGGGGTGGATTTGCAATTATTACCTTTTTAAATGTGCAAGAGGAACCCCCGGTAGAATCCTTACCAACTGCTTATCTACATTTGCCCAAATGGAGGGCTTATACCGAAGTGGGGCTCGTCAGAATTCTGGTCACTCTGCGCAAAGTCAAGCAGTTTAAACACCTGTTATTATTTCTGATTTCTTACTTGCTGTACAATAATGGGATTCAAACAGTCATGGCAATGGCAACCCTGTATGGACAACAAGAAATCGGCCTGGGAACCACAACTTTGATGGTCACGTTATTGTTCATTCAATTTGTAAGTGTTTTTGGGGCGTTAGGGTTTAGCAAATTGGCGGAACGAGTGACAGCAAAAAAAGCTTTGATGCTGAGTCTAGTCGGTTGGTGTCTGGTGATTGTTTATGCCTATTTTTTGACGAATGCCACAGAATATTTTATTTTAGGTGGAATTGTGGGCCTGGTACAAGGAGGGTCTCAGGCGCTCAGTCGCTCATTTTATGGGGGAATGATTCCCATTCATGCCTCAGCAGAATTTTACGGATTTTACTCCGTCTTTACCAAAGGTTCAGCAATTTTAGGACCGTTAACCTTTGCGGCGATCGGGTTAATTACTGGCAGCAATCGTCTCGCTATTTTAGGAGTAATTATCTTTTTCATTTTGGGATTAATTTTGTTAGCTTGTGTGGATGTAAATCGGGCAAAAGAGGCTAGAAATTCGGTGGTATTTAGCCGAGATTAAAAGGATATTCGCACTCTAAAGGGTGGGGCTATACGGACAAAGCCCGCCTGCGCGGGCTAAGAAAGAAACTGGATTTTGACAACCGGATTTGGTATTCACTGAAATTGCAGTAGTCATGCTCATAAACTCTACTTTGGAGTGCAGTCCATAGCCACCTTTAAGCATAAAAATGTTATACTCAAAGTATCAAACCCTCAATTTTTTCCTGGAGTAACCGTTAGCAATTTTATCATGATGAACATTGATCCGATTTTAAAAAATGATTGGCACCCGGTGGCGGCAGTGCGTGATTTACCAGCGGAAACCATCACCTTAGTGCGCTTATTGGGAGAAGAATTGTTGCTGTGGCAGTCAGGCGATCGCATCCTGGCATGGCAAGATATCTGTCCTCACCGGGGTGCAAGACTTTCTCAGGGCAAAGTGTGCGGAGATACCCTCGTTTGTCCTTATCACGGATTAGTCTATAATCCCGAGGGCCAATGCGTTTTGATTCCCGCCTATTCTACCCCCAAACCTCCTCCGAATATGCGCGTTAAAGCCTATTCTTGTGTCAAACGCTATGGGTTAGTTTGGGTGAATTTAGGTGAAACTGAAACAGCGCTATCCTCGGATAAAATTCCGCCTTTTTTAGAGTGGGATGATACCAAGTTTCGTAAATTTTTATGCGGTCCCTTCCGCTATCAATCCAGTGGGTGGCGGGCGATGGAAAATTTTATTGATGTTTCCCATTTTCCCTTTGTCCATGATGGATTTTTGGGGGATGTCAATCATACCCAAGTAGGAGACTATGAGGTAAAAACCGATGCCGAAGGTATCAGTTTAAACAACCTAAAAGTTTGGCAACCCGACCCCGATGGAACGGGGGTTGGGGGTGAAGTGACTTACAATTATCGGATTTGGCGTCCTTTAACCGCATCCTTTGCTAAAGCAGTACAAGGGGGAAAATTGGGGCTATTTTTTACGATTACTCCCTTAGAGGAAGAAGTCTGTTTAGGGTGGATGTGGATTGCTATGAATTATGGACAAGATATCCCCGAGGAAGCGTTGCGACAGTTTCAAGAAACCGTCGTTCAACAGGATATACCGATTGTAGAATCGCAACGTCCCAAACGGTTGCCTCTGGATTTAGCAGCAGAGGTGCATTTAGCTTGCGATCAATCCGCGATCGCCTACCGCAAATGGCTCAAACGCTTAGGCGTTACCTATGGTATCGTATAAATCAGAATCGGGATGTAGCATTGCCGCATCCCGATTCCGGAGAAATTCTAATTAAAGTGAAAGAACGACTCCAAGGCAAACTATGGAGTAGCAACTAAGTAAGGAGAGGGAATTGCTTCGGCTTTGC
Source organism: uncultured Oscillatoriaceae bacterium (assembly GCA_965650385.1). Classification (GTDB taxonomy): domain Bacteria; phylum Cyanobacteriota; class Cyanobacteriia; order Cyanobacteriales; family Laspinemataceae; genus Laspinema. Next base: position 6,003 of record CBFGOM010000097.1, on the reverse strand, counting down.
CAGCATTTACCAACGCTTGGTAGACAAAGGCAGCGACTTCGGCGCGAGTTGCTTCCCGATTCGGATTGAATTGACCGATTTGGGGATAGTTTACCACCAGTTGATTTTCCGTTGCCCCCGCTACTGCTGTCAAGGCATAGTCGGGAATTTGCGCTGCATCATTGTAGCGTGAGAGGGCAGATGTATCATTCGTGCGTAATCCCAATCCGCTGACTAAGGCAACGATCGCTTGGACTTTAGGAATTTCCTGATTGGGACGGAATACCCCTTCTGGATATCCTGCCAGGAATCCGCCTCGGTACGCCACGGAAATCGCCTCAGCACCCCAAAAACTGCTTGTCACATCCCGGAATGCCATTCCCTGCCGTTGTGCCGCCGGTGTAAATGCTTTGGTGACGATCGCCGCAAATTGGGCACGAGTCACAGGTTCATTCGGTTTAAATGTGCCATCGGGGAATCCGGCAATAATCCCTTTTTTCGTCAATGCGCTGATATACGCTTGCGCCCAATGTCCTTCTACATCTTGAAAGGCGATTTGCACATTGGCGGGAACAAAGTTAATCGAACCGATAATGCGATCGCGATCAATATCATTTCCTACCGCCTGAATCAATTCCGAGGATACACTATATAACGCATGACGTCCGTTATTGCGGATGCGGTTCAGTCCCTCACTGGTTGACGTTCCCAGGTCCGGACGTGCCGAAGTAATCACCACAATCCCATCCCGTTCATTGCCCTCGATCGCATTCTCCCGTAAGACAGGGGTTGCCGAATTGGAAATCACTATCCCATCAATATTCTGGGAAATCGTATTTCCAATCACCAGAACCGAGGAAGTTCCCCCGATCGCCAACCCAAATCCTGTATTCTGAAAAGTGTTCCCGCGAACTTCCCCGCCTGCTTCCCGGGCGATGGAAATCCCGTTTGCCTCATTCTCAATAAACACATTATTTTCAATTTTCGGAGAGGCATTGCCGGTGACGAAAATCCCATCCCGACGACTATTTTTGAATGTGCTATTGCGAACCACCGCATTGGTGGATTCAATCCATAACCCGGTTCCACTCGCATTCGGGTTCGTAATCGTCACCCCTTCGATGGTGCTAGTATTGGCAGCATTCACCGTCACATTTTGACTAGCAAAAGTGCGACTCAGATAAGTGCCACCGCCAATAATCAGTACCCCTTGTCCTTTGTTGCTGCTATTTCCGCGCAGAGTCACTCCAGATTTCACGGGAAGGGGAAACGATTCGCCCGTATCTTTGCTATAAGTTCCGGCAGCTAACTGAATTACCGTACCCGTTTGAGCTTTCTGCAAAGCATAAGTGATAGTGCGGTACGCCGCCGCTTCACTGGTTCCGGCATTGGTATCCCGTCCCAGTTGGGGGTTGACATAGAGAATATTACTCGTGGCAGCAGCGATGGGAGTCTGTCCAGTTCTCACTTGGGCGAGGATCGGGAGTACCGTTGCCGCACCTGTACAGAGTAATAAGGCCGCTAAACTGGCGGGAAGAGAGGCGATCGCACGACGAGATTTAGAGTTAGTGTTCATAACAGTAGAAGATTGAGAGGTAGAATATTGACGTTTCATCATGGAGTGTGAATCCCAACGTCGATTTATTTTTCACACCCTCAATCTACTCACCCTCTCCCTGTACGGAAACCCGATTGGGTCAGTCTTTTAACTGACTCCTATACAGGCAATTGTGCCAATTTCCTCAAAACCTGCATACAGTGGGGGATGCATACGGAGGATAATTTATATTTAGACAGAGAATAAAGGTAAACCGTAGGACAGTCCGTCAAGTGGTATAGCGATCGCCTGTAATCCTACCCGGGAGGTTTCAGGGTATTACCCAACCCCTCCTCTAGACAAAATCCCCGTTTTATGACATTTTAATACCCAATGCACCGGAAGCAATCAGGAGCGATCGCCCAAGTCAGTATAAGTCAGCGTTGTCACAATGTCCCGGAGGCGATCGCGCAAATTGCTGTATGCCACCTCATCCAACACCGGGAATGAGTCTGCGGTGGCGATTGCCTCGGTTAGCTGTATCCATGACTTACATCCGCCATACGCCTCACTATAAGCAATTTCTCGGGGTTTAGCGAGACAATAGGTCCGCAACAGCAACAGATACAGGGGTTGGCGGGGTTTCCACTGGAGGCGATCGCGAACAAAGCGATCATTCCAAATGTGATACGGTTGCAACGCCGACTGCACCGATGCAGCAATTTCCTCCGTTTCCACAGCGATCGGCCACAAATCCGTAATCCTAGCCCAACTGCAAATCCGCACCCGTTCTGGATGCCATCCCGACGCCACTGGAGTGACATTCTCAGCATACTTGGACTTGAGCAACTCAGGTTTTTGATGCTCCAACGTCGGATATAACAACACCTCCGACTCGGGAACCTGGAAGTGACCCCCCACTTCCCGAATCCCGCCTTTACGGAGTAACAGGATAGTCTCCCCTCGTTCTAAGGCATCAATAGCGATCGCCCATTCCTTCAAAGCAGCCGTCAAATCCATACAAACACCCCTATTTAGATGAATTGTTAAAATAAGAAAGACCACTGTAAAAAGTTGTCTTCATTCTAGTTTAAAAGGTCAACATGGAAACGAGAACATTAGGCAAATCCGAGTTAAAAATTACTCCCATCATTATGGGAACCTGGCAAGCAGGCAAAAAAATGTGGGTTGGTATCGAAGATAATGATATCATCCAAGCCCTGCGCGCTGCCTATCACGCCGGAATTACCACCTTTGATACAGCGGAAGTGTATGGAGATGGATATTCCGAACAAATCGTCGCCTCTGCCCTGTCCGATGTGCGAGAAAATGTTATTTATGCCACCAAAGTTTTCTCCAATCATCTGAAACATGATCAAGTAATTGAAGCTTGCGATCGCTCCTTAAAAAACCTCAAAACCGACTATATTGACCTCTATCAAATTCACTGGCCCTCGGGAACCTGGGGAGGTGAAACCGCCCCCATTGCCGAAACAATGGGAGCAATGGTCAAACTGAAAGAACAAGGCAAAATTCGCGCAGTCGGTGTCTCCAACTTTAACCGGGTCCAAATGGAAGAAGCCGCCCAATATGGACAGATTGATAGTTTACAACCCCCCTATTCCTTATTCTGGCGAAAAATCGAAACCGACCAAATGCCTTACTGCGTCGAAAACAACATTTCAATTATCTCCTATTCTTCCCTCGCCCAGGGACTTTTAACCGGCAAATTTGGACCCGATCATAAATTTGCAGAAGGTGACCATCGCTCTAAAAATAAACTCTTTGCCGATAAAGAGAATTATGCCCGAGTTCAAGAAGCCTTAGACAAACTTCGACCCATTGCCAGTCACCATCATTGTACCTTAGCCCAACTTTCCTTAGCCTGGTTAATTGCTCAACCCCAAACCTGTGCCATTGTAGGTGCAAGAAATGAGCAACAAGCCACAGACAATGCCAAAGCAGCCGAGGTGAAGTTATCCCCTGAAGAGGTCAAAGAAATTGATGCAATCGGGCGTATTGTCACCGACAAACTCGATGAAAATCAAGTGATGTGGAACTTCTAAAAACCCGGTTATAAACCACTCTTGATTCAGGCGATCGGGTTTTACAAAAGTAGGGTTTTTACGTTCAGGGTGATGCTCCAGTCCCCTCCCCTTGGCAAGGGGAGGGTTAGGGTGGGGTTCCCTCTTGGCGATTCCCTCCGGGATAGCTCCGCTTACCGCCACGTCACGCACTCACAGTAGGCGATTCCCTACGGGAGAGCTTCCGCTTACCGCGCCTGTATAGAGGCTGGGTCCAACCTCTTTCTAAGCGGAAGCGCGATCGCGCTTCCGCGTGGACCCCACCCTAACCCCCCCCTTGCCAAGGGGAGGGGACCGGAAGTAAAAAACCCACTTTTGTAAGGGCGATCGGGTTGGGAGCTTACCAGGTTATGTTAGTTTTGAAATGTGCGTTATTTTTGACAAATTCAAGCTTTAAAAACATTAAATAATTTAAAATTTACTTTTTTAAAATAATTTAAAATTTACATAAATTAATTTAAAATTTTCTTTAAATATGATTTGATAAAAATACAAATATTTCCACAATAAAATATGGGAAAAGCTGATATTAGTAGCAAGAGACTCATCGCCCTGGCCCCGGATGGATGGGTAAAATGGGTCACTAAAACACCCGACATGGTAGCCCAAAACATCCTCGATTCCGAATTCCAATGGATTAGTCGAGACACCGACACCCTGATCAAAGCCTATAGCCCGACAACCGGAGAAATTCTCGCCCTCAACGAATTCCAATTTCGTCCCGATCCGCGAATGCCGCAAAGGATTCGCGCCTATGCCGGACTCGCGGAAGAAAAATATAACATCCGCGTCTATCCAGTCCTTATCAATATTTTTCCCCCCGAAGGAAACACCCCCATTCTGGACCACTATGAATCCGAAGTTCTAGGACTGAAGGCAAGACAAGACTATCGGGTAATTAACCTCTGGGAAACCGATGTAGAACTGGCCTTTGAACCCAATCTCCAGGGATTATTGCCCTTAGCCCCCGTCATGAAAGGCGGCGCAAGCGAAACCATATTACGCCGTGCCTCCCTCCGTCTCCAAGATGAAGAACGCGCCGAAGATTTACAAAGATTGTTGGGAATTTTTGCTACATTTGTATTAGGAACCAATCTGGTGGAGCAAGTTATGGACTTAGAAAGACAAGCATTACTGGAATCTCCCTTGGGCCAAGCTATTTTAGCGCAAGGAGCAGAACAAGGACGAGAAGAAGGGCGAGAGCAAGGACGAGAAGAAGCGGAACGGCGGATCCTTCAGCGCCAACTCCGGCGTCGGTTTGGAGAAGTACCGGAGTTGGTAGAAACAACTCTGCAACGGTTGAATGTGGAGCAATTAGAGGAGTTAGCGGAGTGCTTGATTGAAGTGAATTCCTTAGATGAATTTATAGCAGCTTTGCCTCCAATAACCGAGGAGTAGTTGATAGAGCAGTAGAGCGTTAAATCTCCGGCGTCCTACTGCAAAAAAACCAGAAACCGGGTTTCTACCATAACTTTTGCCACATCATCCAAATTCTGGACAGAAACCCGGTTTCTCAAGCTACTGCAATGGAACCAGAAGGGAAATCGTGTGCTTGACAAATTAAGCGGGTTCCACCGGAGAGGAGATTACCCTGCTTTTCCCACCCCACCCTGCCGAAAAATGTCACGAATGTAACCCTCTGCTGAGAAAACGCCAATTCTAATAGAAGCAATATTCTTCTAACTTTGAGGGGAACCTCCGTAAGGGGGTTTATCCTGGTAGCTAATGACCCACACTCGCTCCCACAAACTCTTTGCCACGGTTGCTCTCACCGTCCTCTCCTGGATCTCAACCCTGCTGCTGACAACCCCCGCCACCGCCGAAACCCCCACGGACGCGGAAATTGCCCCACTCATCGAGCAATTAAAAGTGGCGGATGAATTCACCCGCGATGATCGCGTAGCGGCATTAGCAGAAGTTGGCGCACCGGCTGTCCCTGCGTTGATCAAAGCCTTAGAGTCCGATAATTTTCTCATCCGTCAGGGTGCAGGAGAGGCATTGAGCAGAATTGGTGATCCTGCGGTTCCAGAATTACTGAAATCCTTGGAGTCGGACTTCCCCCGAGTGCGAGGGATTGCGGCTACAGTTCTGGGGAATATGAGTTCTAGCAATCTAGATTCTGTTGGCTCTGCCTTGCTTCAGTTACTACTATCAGACCGGGATCCCCGAGTCCGCCGCAGTGCTGCCGCCTCGTTTTCGCACTTGATAAGATTTAGGGGCATCTCTACAGCAGAAGGCTTATTATCCGAACTTATCAAAGACTCTGTTCCTGAGTTGAGAGCATCGCTGAAAAATGACCCGGAGGGCCAAGTGCGTAGCAGTGCAGCGGATGCCCTGAGGAGAATAGGTGCGTATGCCAAAGCAGCGGTTCCCGACTTGGTAAACACCCTCCAAGATGATTCA
>CBFGOM010000096.1:0-24721 GCA_965650385.1 uncultured Oscillatoriaceae bacterium | reverse complement strand
GGTTGACTGTTATTGGGGTCTGACTATTATACCAATTTAAATGCTGAACAGCTTAACCCGTTATATTTCCCCACCCTCCCCATCCTCCCCATCTCGATGGCGGTCCTCCCCCAATCCCCCCAATCCCCATATAATAGGAACGGATAGGATTTTTCCCTCATCCCGGAAAAACTAACAGCCGTTGGCTGATTTTATCAGGGGCATCATAATGAATGACTAATCAGGGTAACCATTCAATAGACCGTTTTCGAGGAGAACCAGCATGAACGTCATTGTTAAACCGCAGGGGAATTTAGATGTAAAAGTCTCCGCCATGCTTCAGCAAAAAATTGCAGCTTTAGTGGCGGAAAACTATAACCATTATTTCATTGATTTAGCCGGAGTCAAGTCTTTAGGTCATTGTGGGGTCAGTACCTTATTGGCGGTCGATCGCCTTGTTCGTAAAACGGGCAAACGCTTAAGTTTGTGTAACTTAAATACTTCCGTTCAATACATTTTGGAAATCAGTGACCTCGCCTGTGAACTGGATATTGTAGAGTCCGGGTCTGATGATGAAATGCTTCGAGTCGGCACAACCATTCAAGTTTAATTCGCAAGGCGATCGCCTTCACCGGATCAGGGAATCATCTACTATACGCATTCTATCTCCGACTCAGGATTGACAGTGATTCTCCCTCATTACAGCCCATTAACCGTTGCCGTATTTGGGTTGAAATTACAGACTGCCTCTCTTTAAATTCTAACTAAACTTGCCAAATCTCAGAGAGGGGAGAGCGTCGATATCAGTCCCTGGATCTTCTCACTCCTCAATTTTTGCCCTGCGCCCACCGTTCCCAAATAGTCAAAAATACTCTACACTTAAAAAAGTATTAAAAAATGTAAAGCTTATCTGGAATGTCAAGCCATCATCAGGGTAAAACTCAACCTCGGGTTATTGTTATTGGGGCAGGAATTGGCGGGTTAACTGCCGGGGCCTTATTAGCCAAACGAGGCTATGGCGTGCGGGTTTTCGACCTGGCGATCGTTCCAGGGGGATGCGCTTCAACCTTCCGGCGACAGGGATTTACCTTTGATGTGGGTGCAACACAAGTGGCGGGGTTAGAACCCGGAGGGATTCATCACCGGATTTTTTCAGAATTAGGAATTAATCTCCCGGATGCGACCGATTGTGACCCTGCCTGCGCAGTGTTTCTGCCTGGAGAAACCACCCCAATTAATATTTGGCGGGATCCGGAACAATGGCAACAGGAACGGCAACGCCAATTTCCCGGTAGCGAACCCTTTTGGCAGTTAATGGCTACTTTATTTCGGGCTTCCTGGCAGTTTCAAGGACGAGATCCGGTATTACCTCCGAGGAATTTCTGGGATGTTTGGCAGCTCATCAAAGCCCTCCGTCCCGATACAATGGTTACGGTTCCCTTTACCTTAATGACGGTGGGTGATGCCTTGGGATGGTTGGGATTAAAACAAGATAAGCGGCTGAAAACTTTTTTGGATTTGCAACTGAAATTATATTCCCAAGTGAATGCCCAGGAAACGGCGTTATTGTATGCAGCAACGGCGTTAGGGGTATCTCAATCTCCCCAAGGGTTATCCCATTTAAAAGGGAGTATGCAGGTGTTGAGCGATCGCCTCGTGGAAGGACTCGAAAAACATGGCGGAAAACTGTTTATGCGCCATACGGTCAAACAGATTCAGGTTACAGAAACCGGTTCATCCACCGTAACGATTCTCAATCAAAAAACCGGGGAGATTTGGACTGAACAACCGGATTTAATAGTTGCGAATGTGCCGGTACAAAATCTGGTCAACCTGGTGGAGTTTCCCGAAGGTTCAGGAAATTTATTTCAGCAGTTGTATCGCCGTCGGGTGGAGAATTTACCGCCTGCATCTGGGGCATTTGTGGTTTATTTGGGGGTGAAACAGGAAGCCATTCCGGAGAATTGTCCGCCGCATTTACAATTTTTGTATGATTATGAGGGAGAAATTGGGGAGAATAATTCGTTATTTGTGTCCGTGAGTCGGGCTGGAGATGGCCGATCGCCCGAGGGAATGGCAACGATTACCGCGTCCTCGTTTACTGATCCAGAAATGTGGGCTAATTGTGAGGATTATTCCCAATTAAAACAACAGTATGAAACCGAAGCGATCGCCCGGTTGCGATCGTATTTTGCCCTAAATCCAGAGACGATTGTTTATCAGGAATCGGCAACGCCGCGCACCTTTGCCCGCTTTACGGGACGCGATCGCGGGATTGTCGGAGGGGTGGGTCAGCGTGTGCCAACATTTGGACCCTTTGGACTAGCCACTCGGACTCCCTTTCCTCATCTGTGGTTAGTGGGAGATTCCACCCATCCCGGGGAAGGAACCGCTGGGGTGAGTTATTCCGCACTCACAGCAGTTCGGCAAATTGAAGCTGAGGGATATTGAATCATTGCAATGGGAGTCCGGGGGGTTTTAAAATAGCCGCCGGATGGCAAGGGGATGATAAAATTAATTTAGGTCGCGATCACCATCAGGTCTGGGGTGGGGCTGCACAAATCTTTGAGGATCCATTTACCTTTTTCACCCTTTACGGATTGGAAATTCTCGGCTATTTTATAAAATTTTATACAAAAGTTGCGGGTTTCCACTTCCTCGGATAAGGGCTGAAACCCTCTAACTTAACCGTGTAATATTTTATCACGATTATCAGGACAATTCATGGCATAAATTCAAGTTCAGCAATCGGGCGATCGGGGATTAGTGGAGGCGGAGTCAAGCGGGAGAAGCCCTCAGAAAAATAGGAGACTTTCCCCCCTCGACAGCTTGCCAGAACTATAATCCCTCGGCTAAGATCCCAGGGGTTGAAACCACTCAAACGAGGGACTTTACTGGATGGAACTTAAACCCAATCCATTAGTCTCCAAGCTGGTAAATTTCTAAAGTTTCCCTTGTCATTAGCAACAGCATTAATCAGAAAATATAGATAATTAGTGATGAATTCTCCAAAAGTAAACGCCCCAAATATTCATTTATTTGCCTTTCATTTGCGTCATGAAACCGGCATTCGCTCCGAACCTTACATCGTACCCAATGCACAAAAATTATGGGAAAAACTCGGACAAATTCTGCTTCAATATGGGTATGAAAATCCCCTGGATTTGCTGGGTTATTATGCACCCAAAGGAGAGCAAGCCTACGACCCCAAAGAAGAAGGACCGGGGAATATTATCAATCTCCACAAAAACGGCCTGATTGACTTTAAAGGTACCCTAGAACTGGATGAATATCCCGTCAACTTCACTGGGATTGCTTGTCCCCGGCGAGTTTATGATAGTTATGCCTTAGCCTTGAATATTCGTCGGCCCGAAAAAGAAAGTGAGCGCCGAACCGATGCTATTCCTATTTCAATTTATGGGGAATTTAATACCCCTGCCAATCTGTTACTGCCCGACTTTATTCAAAGTTCGTTAGGCCAAACTCTTCTGCTCACTGCGGATTTAACTGATGAACAAAAACAGTTTTCTCCCGAGGGGTTAAAAAACTTGGCTTGTCAATGTGTAGAGGAATTGATTGAAGACCCCAAACAGCGGCCTGCTTACAGTAACAAAGGTCGGCTATTTGGTAGTCCAATTTTTGAATTTGGAGATATTGAAACCTTAGAAACTCAATCGGATTATCGTCATATTTTAGTTTTATTCTTTCGAGATGATACCCTCAAACGAAAATTTGAATCTGCTTACTGGGATTTAATTGAATTGTTTTATTATCGCAACAAAATATTAACCAGCTTTGATTTTACCCGGAGTGGATACCAGGAGACTTATCGAAAATATGAGGAAATCGAAAGGATTATTTCGGATGTTAATCAACAAATTTCTAATTTAGTCCCGAATAAAAGACTGGGGTATAAATATTTAGAAAGTCTCAAGCATAAGCTCAAAATTATGCCTGGATTAGCCTTGGAATATTCGCGACTCCAGCAGGTTTTAGAACGGAATCGAAATACCATCGCCATTGATGCTAAAAAATATGATGCAGCCATTGATGAAATTCAGCGCAAGCAAAATTTAGATGTGTTTTATTTAAAACCGATTGATTTAAGTTTTGTAGAAAATTTTACGCGACAAGAAGTTCCTTATTTTCAAGAACGAATTAAAGCGGATTTAGATTATTTTGTGCATGGAAAGGGACTGGTTGATCGGGCGATCGCCACTATTCGAGGGATTGTCGAAATTGAACGCATTGATCACGAACGACATCTGGAAACCAAACTCGAAGCGATCGCTGTTGGAGTGGGAACGGCTGCTGTTGTCGCTGCCAGTTCCATTTACCTCAGTTTAGATCCCTCCGTCACCGCCCTCAATTCTCCTGACGGGTCCCCCTCCGTCGGCTTATTTATTCTGATAATCCTGCTTAGTATTGCGATGGGTACAATCGTTTTTGCCGTATTTTCTTGGCTATTAAGCTGGATTCGGCGGGACTAATCGGCTGATGTTTTCATCAGATTTTTAGAATGTTGCAAGCCGTCTAGCTGTTAGCAAAAAAGGAGTTTTTCTCAACTCTAATACTCCATCCGCATGACGACTGAAGTCGTTAGGACGAATAGGGGAGAAGAGTTGAGCTTTGTAGTGCTGCTTGCTCCTCACTGAGCTTGGGGCCAAGGAATCATGGGGTCTTGGGATAAGCGGTTAGAAACCTCGTGGGCACCATAGCGGTTGAGGTGACTGGGGTCGGAGAAGCGATCGATTTCTGTAGGCCAAAGTTGACTGAGATCTCGGAAACTGAGTCCTTCTTTTTCTAAGGATAAACTCAGCATATATTTTTGGAATTCCCGCTCATATTCTAGGCGTACTGGGTCCAAATACTCCTGAGTTAGGGGCATATTAATAAACACCAAGGGAATCTGATGCTGGCGGGTAAATTCGAGCAAATTAGTGACCGCAGCGGTTTGGATTCCTGCTAATTGGAACGACTCGTAATCTGCATCATAGTCCCCTGAAACCCGAGCGTGTTTTTCATAATAGGTCATGGGATTAAACCGCACAGACAAGGGTAAGAACCCATTAGAAAGGGTGGCAGATTGAAGAGTATCCGAACTGGATAACGCGGCGGATTCTTCGCTCAAAGCAATGATGCTCTCTTCCACGGAATCTAAGGTGGGGTCGGTGGGGGTTTGCCCGATCGCCTCTTCTGAGGGACGACTGGGTTCGGGAATGAAATTGTTCGCGATGTCCGCTAGGGGTAAGAGAAGTTGACTCCTGAGAAACCCTTGGAGGCGATCGCGGTTTTCATAATTGGCGGACAAAGAGGCCAGTCTCTCATTAATCCAGAGGTCGAGTTTTTCATAACTTTCCTTGACATTTAACCCAGTTCGAGCGCGTTGGACTAGGGTTTCACTCAGGGATGAAAGGGACTGACTGTCCTCATCATCCTTCGCCATTTCAGGGATCTGAGGTCGATTGCCGAGGAGGAGATGACGATATCCAGGGGACCGGGTAATCGCCTCAAAGGTGCGATCGCTGCGGCCACTATTCAAGGCCCGGGCGCCATCAGCCCAGAGAATCAATTTCGGTAATTGCTCTTGAGGAATCAGTTCACGAACCACAAAATCAGCCACTTGAGCGGTGGCCCCATTAATGCCGAAATTAAACACCTTCAGTCCGGGATAACGAGCAGAGAGAGACTCCTCAATCGTCATGGGGGCCACGCCGCGCAAGGCCCGGGAACTACCAATAATCAACACATCGGGGGGACCCGAGGTGGCTAAATAGTGCAAATACAACCGAAGTTGTTCATCTAACTGCTGAGAGTTAAAGGTTGGATAGTCAAAAGTGGGTATCGTCTCTGGGTTAACGGCGATCGCCGGATTCTCCTGAAAGTCCGTAAAGCTAGAACCATTGAAAATCGGGTCATCATCGTTCGCCGATGGATTCCCGGAGAGTTCACCCAAGCTCAATCCGGACTTGGGACTCTCATCTTGTAAGGGATTGGGGTCTGCCTGGGGTTGCTCGGTTACCTTGGCAGTGTCTAACGAGGGGAAGACCGGGAACAAGGCGGCACGACCCAGAAGCCAATCAGCATGGAACAGGAGTAATAAACCGAGGAAGCCCCAAATAAAGGCGACTTTACTGCTGCTTGCCGGACCCCGACGGAAGGTTTTAGCGGGAATAAACAAACCGGTGAGCAACAGCAAGCGGGTGACCCAACCTGGGGAGGGACGCTCCCGAGGCGCAAGGGGGATCACCTGTTTGGTCAGACAGGATTGTAATTCCTCCGGTGGGTCTGAGGCAAACATGGACTCTACTGCTTCTGGTAGGTCCTCCGTGGCATCGGGTTCGCCGTGGGTAAAGGCGATGATGGGTTCGGGAGTTTCCTCGACTAACTCGGGTTCGGGGGCTTCCGGCGGTTCTGGAGTGGGGTCTTCTGAGGGGGCTAGAGTCGGTTCCGGCTCTAGGGCCAGGGAGCTAGAGGGGGCAAAAATGGGGGTATGGTAGCGCCAGGAGGGATGCTTATCTCCCCCTCGACGACCATAGAGACGAAGCTCCTCAACCCCATTCAGGTTCAATTCCTGGAGGAATTCCAGGACGAGGGGAGCGAGGGTGTCTTGGTCGGGACAGGTGGAACCTTCGACCATGAGATGCAGGAGGTCAGGGTCTTGACGCAGGAAGACGGAAAGACCACTGCCGTTGAGTTTGTCATCAAGATCGGGATTGACGAGGCGATCAAGCAAGAACTGGAGGGCGTCCAGGTTGCCTTGGGTGGCGAGTTCCCGGGGAGGGAGGGCAAGCAGGGGGTCCCGCGCTGCCGGTAAATCGAGCCAATCGACCCAAAGCGGTGGGGCGTTGGAGGGGGTATCAAGGTGGCGACCGTAATGACAGCCATAGAGGGTAACGGCGTGGAGTCCTTGAGGAGAGAGGGATTTGAGAATCGGGGCGATCGCATCAATGCAGAGAGACTTATCTGCGGCGGCGAGGTCTGAGTCCGGGGCGGAGTTCCCGCAGAATAGATGTAGGGTGGCATCTTTTTGGACTGCGCCGACTTCTAAACCCCGAGGGGCGAGGGCCTGATTTAACAGCCGGGTAATGGCGGGGATATCCCCCCATTTGGCCCAGTTTTTGAGCCGTTCTGCGGTGGGAGTCAGGTCCACCCGCCGGAGTAATTCGGGTTTGCCGTCTGGGGTGGTGCGTCCCAAAATCGCCGCATCAGTGCATCCGGTTAACTGGAGGTCTCGCAACCGTTCGGCGATCGGCAAGGTCAGGGCGTTGGCGTCTGGGGAATCCGGGGACTGACAGAAGATCCAGAGACGACGGGGGGGATAGGGGCGATCGCCCCAGGAGCGATCGGCCCGTTTCAGGGGTCGGATCAGGACTTTGACCGAGATAGAATAAAGGCTTAGGGTTTCTGTGAGATACCGGGCTATTCCTTTCGCCAGCAGCGCTTCACCTTCTGGATTGCCTAGGGAAGCCCGACTCTGCACCTTGAGCATCATCCGCGCATCGGTAATCGAGAAGGGAAGATTTTCTGTGGGGGGAGTCGGGGGTGCAGGGAGCGTCTCAGGGGGTTTGAGTTCGGGACAGGAGGGGCCGGTCTCTAACAACGGCGAGTCCGGGGATGTTGGGAAATGCGGCGGACTGGATTCAATTCTTACACTCCAATCGGGACGCTTCGTCCCCAGGGTGCGACCGTAGAGGAAGATTTCATCAATGGGGGGATGATCTGGGGGTAGCAGGCTATCAATGCCCTGTTTTTTGAGGGTATCTGTCAGCCTAGCAACGGCGATCGCCATCGATGGACAGCTTTCGCTTTCCCATAGAATGTGCAGCGTGTTTCCCCGGAAACGCAGATGAATGTTTTCCTCCCTCACCTCTAGGGCTGCGGCTGCCCATTGGGTTAGGGTTGTCCCTGTACTAGTTTGGACTAGCTCCTGTGTGTTTACCATCTTAATGATTCCTCTCCCCGCTCCTCATCTGTTCAAAACGGGTTTGAAACCCCGTCCTTTACGGCGATTAAGTGGAAAGTTTTTTTCAGGGATATCATCCCGGGAACTCTCCGAAACCCTCTGTGCCCATGAGTTTAACCCGAGCCAAATGTTCGTTTTATGGCTGTTCAAGACGAGTTTGGCAACTGCTGACCCAACAGATGATCTGAACTCGGGTCGTATGAAGTCCCGAAGGTTGCCCGAAGTCCCTTCCACGGGGGAGGGGTGCGGACTGGGTTTGCTCCAAATAGCATAACTCGTAAATTTTGTCATAGTTGAGATGACCTAATCGGGTCATGTCTCAGATTCTCATTTTAATAAGCTTGTCAAGCTAGAAAAGAGGTCCCTATGAACTCATCCAACTCACCGAATCACGAACCTACCTCCTTGAATTCTGATACCCCCGAGCCCTTTGTCAAAATTTCCTCAGAATTGCTGATTACGTTACTCACCCCGCCCTTCCTAGGGGCTTTGTTGGGGGGAAAAGCCGTGAGTCAAATGCTGCAATCAATGGGTCAAGCGAGTGAAGAAGTGTTTCGAGGCGATCGCCTCCCGGTCCTCAATTTTCCCCATGCTGAGGAGGACTGAATTTCAATTCAGGGGCTGCTAGAGCCAGATCCCCAGCGATCGCCAGGGGAGGAATTCCCGCCGAGGGGTTCAGCTTGGGCAGACCCTTTGATGTTCTTCAACCGAACGACAGGACCCGGGTAAAATCCCGGGTCTGTTGTCTCTATTCTAAGGGTTCTGTAAATTCACGGTCAAACCGAGGGGCCGTCTTGAGAAATCTCCAGGGCCACAGACTGCAATTGTCAGGAAATCTAGTTGATTAAAGCTGGTAATTCGTGACAGTTCCAGGAGATGGGATCGACAAGAAAGCGAGATTTAGGAGCAGTTAGGGGGTAAACTGAGTCCGTCCAGACCGCGATCGCCTCCTGGCAAGAAGCCTGCTAAAAATCCCCGGATCGACCGTAAAATTAGCTAATAACTGACCTCAGCAGGCTGGGAGGGCAAGCACCCCTTCTGAACAACTCGGGGGTTATCCCTCGATTCCACAGAAGAGCGCCGACTCACCTTTCGGTTTAACCCACTAAAGGTTATTGAGTGACCCCACCCCTCTCAGCCTTGCAAGTCCCTCGCTCAGAGTGAGGGCGCTCAACGAGTTGGGAGCCTGTCCTGGTACAGGTACTGCAGTTGGTCAGACGATTTGGGCTACACCTTGATCTCGGTTAAATTATAAGGGCTCGTGATCAAGGGAGCCTGGAAGTGGGTTCTGACAACCAACGTCCTAGTTTAACCCATTGAAATCGACCCGCGCTTTAATGAATTGGATTGAAGTTGGTGAACCGAATCAAGGTAAAAATAGAATTGGGGACAGAAAAACTATGTTATCTCGCTTGAGCGGGATAACAGCCTTTCTTGGGTCTGAATTATGTAATTACAGGTTGGGTTTATTGAGGTTCACCAACTTACCCCGGATAAGCGCACAACTACCCTTTTTCCCTCACCGGGATCCGAGTCCCTTGAGTCGTTTTTTACCCAGTGTAGACCGGGTGTTTTCCAATCGTTCAGGAGGTTCTGATGACTTTACGACTCGAACCCTCAAATTCTGTTATGACAGTTAGTTCATCCGACTTATTTTTACGCCATCGTCTCAAAGTCGTCGAGGACTTATGGGAGTCCGTTCTGCGGACTGAATGCGGTCAGGAATTAGTGGTTTTACTGGCGCAATTGCGATCGATGTATTCCGCTGAGGGACAAGCCTACAATTTTTCAGAATCCAGTGTTCTGAAATTGGTAGAACAGTTAGACCTTAATGATGCCATTCGGGCTGCTCGTGCCTTTGCATTGTATTTCCAACTGATTAATATTGTTGAGCAACATTACGAGCAGCGCGATCGCCTGCGGGGTGTCCCAGGACCGAACACGGTTGTCCCGGAAACTGAGCAATTCGACGTTCCCAAAGAAAGCCCTTATTTTGCGAGTCAAACGGTTACTCGCCGTCGAGAATTAGCCAATTTTTCTGCTTTGTTTCCCAAATTAAAGCAGTTGAATGTCCCCCCGCAGCAAATCCAGAAAATCATGGAAAGTCTGGATATTCGCTTGGTGTTTACGGCTCACCCCACGGAAATTGTTCGTCATACCCTGCGAACTAAACAGCGGCGGCTTGCTCAAATTTTGCAAGAACTTGACACCCTAGAAGAAGGGAGACAACCGGATAGCCAAATCACCTCCGGCGAAACAAAAGACCTTTTAGAGGCGCTCACTGAAGAAATTCGCCTGTGGTGGCGAACGGATGAATTACATCAGTTTAAACCTTCGGTCCTCGATGAAGTAGATTATACCCTCCACTATTTCAAAGAGGTTTTATTTGACGCCGTACCTCAACTCCATAACCGCCTAAAACGCTCGTTGCAAGCGTCGTTTCCCTATCTGCAACCCCCCCGCTATAATTTCTGTAAATTTGGCTCTTGGGTTGGGTCCGATCGCGATGGAAATCCCTATTGCACTCCTTCTATTACCTGGAAAACGGCCTGCTATCAGCGGCAGTTAATCCTAGATAAATACATGGGTTCTCTCGATCGCTTGACCCAACTTCTGTCGTTGTCTCTGCACTGGAGTGACGTCTTACCGGAACTCCTGGAATCCCTGGAACAAGACCGACTGCAAATGCCAGATATTTATGAAAAATTGGCAATTCGCTATCGACAAGAACCCTATCGGTTAAAACTCGCCTATATCTGGCATCGCCTGGAAAATACCCGCGATCGCAATCAGCGTCTTTACACCGAGTCCGATTGGAATCGCCATCTGAGTGATATCAAAAATGCGCCGATGTATCACTCCGGTGCAGAATTTCTCGATGAATTACGCCTAATTCAACGCAATTTAGCGGCCACGGGGTTAAGCTGTCGAGACTTGGAACAACTCATTTGCCAAGTGGAAATTTATGGCTTTATTTTGGCTCATTTAGATATCCGGCAAGAGTCCTCCCGTCACAGTGAAGCAGTCAACGAAATTGCCGATTATCTGCAAATCTTACCCCTGCCTTACACTGAACTATCGGAAGCTGAAAAAACTGCGTGGTTAACCACCGAACTGAAAACCAGACGTCCTTTAATCCCCGCTGAACTGCCCTTTTCCGAGCAAACTAGCGAGATTATTTCTACCTTTAGAATGCTGCGGGCGCTTCAAGAAGAGTTTGGCTTAGAAATCTGTCAAACTTACATCATTAGCATGAGCCATGATGTCAGTGATTTGTTAGAAGTTCTCCTGCTGGCTAAAGAAGCAGGTCTTTATGACCCTGCGACTGGAATGGGAACCATTCAAGTCGTTCCTTTATTTGAAACCGTAGAGGACTTAAAACGCGCACCCACCGTCATTCAGAACTTGTTTGAACTTCCCCTTTATCATGCTTTACTGTCTGGAGGATACCAAAAGGCTCTCCCGGCAAGCGGTACTGAAACGGATGTTCCTGCGATTTCCAACCTGAAATCTTCTCACATTCAGGTTCCTAAATTGCAAGAGGTGATGCTGGGATATTCCGATAGTAATAAAGATTCGGGATTTTTAAGCAGTAACTGGGAAATTCATAAAGCCCAAAAAGCCTTACAAATTATTGGCGATCGCTTCGGTGTTGTTCTGCGGATCTTTCACGGTCGCGGCGGGTCCGTCGGTCGGGGGGGCGGTCCAGCTTATGAGGCGATTTTAGCTCAACCCGGGCGCAGTATTAATGGGCGAATTAAAATTACCGAACAAGGGGAAGTTTTAGCCAGTAAATACACCTTGCCTGAGTTAGCCCTTTATAACTTAGAAACGATCGCCAGTGCGGTGGTTCAAAGTAGCTTACTCGGTTCGGGCTTTGATGATATTGAAGCCTGGAATCAAATCATGGAAGAGTTGGCCGATCGCTCACGGCAACATTATCGCGCCTTGATTTATGAACAACCTGATTTTATCGATTTCTTCCATGAAGTCACCCCCATTGATGAAATCAGCAAGTTACAAATCTCCTCGCGTCCGGCAAGACGCAGTAGCGGCAAACGGGAGTTAGGTTCCCTCCGGGCTATTCCTTGGGTCTTTAGCTGGACACAAACTCGTTTCCTCCTCCCCGCCTGGTATGGTGTGGGAACTGCCTTGAATAATTTCCTAGAAAAGGAACCAGAAGAACATCTAAAACTTCTGCGCTATTTCTATCTCAAATGGCCGTTCTTTAAGATGGTGATTTCTAAAGTAGAAATGACCCTCTCTAAGGTAGATTTAGAAATTGCTCATCACTATGTTCGGGAACTCAGCTTGCCAGAAAATCGCGATCGCTTTGAAGCCCTGTTCACCCAAATTGCGACGGAATTTAACCTCACCCGCGATTTAGTGCTGGCGATTACCGAACATCAACGGCTGTTAGATGGAGACCCGGACCTCCAGCGATCGGTTCAGTTGCGAAATGCTACTATCGTTCCCCTGGGTTTATTACAAGTCTCCTTACTCAAACGCCTACGGGAACATCAAAGTCAGTCGGTGACTGGCGTGATTCACTCCCGCTACAGCAAGGGCGAATTGCTACGCGGTGCCTTGTTAACCATTAACGGGATCGCTGCGGGGATGAGAAATACCGGCTGAGGCATTCAGGGATTCGCTAGACTGATTTCAGTGGAAACCATCTCCGGTCCCCTCCCCTTGCGCGGCTTCTGTGGGTCCCTTTTTAAACGTCACCCCCTGGCGGCGTCGCTGAAGGTCCGGAAGGGATAAGTTCCCGCAGAGTTGTCCCAAGAGGGGGGCGATCGCAACCCACCCATCAACCAGAAACGGAATCCAGTTTTCCTAATTCTGCGTTAAAACAGGCCATGTCTGGTTGAGCGTTCACCCTCCAGCCCCCCCGATTCAGGATGAGGATAGGATTATGAACAAATCAAAAAAACGGATGTTGATCTGTACTCTAGTTGCACTACTATCCGGTGCTTTGGCTTCATTTTGGGGCGGGCAAATGCGGTGGTTGGCCCATACCCAGCAGTGCAAGACGAGTGATTATGTGTGGTTAAATACCTTGTGCCGAGTGCAACATAGTCCCGCGATGTTTAAAGGGGGTACTGCTGGATTGTGGACGGGTACTATTTTGGGTGCGTTTTTAGCGGGAATTGCCACGCGCTACCCCAAAGGAAAAAGCCTCTCGGGACCGGAAAATCAAGAAGTCTTGGGCAGGGAAGGGGACCGGTTAGAGTTAGAGGGGTTAACCCCGGAACAACTGGCACAAGTGCAGGAGTTGATTACCCTGTTAAAAACCCAACCCGCAGATTTGACTCCGGTTTCAGCAAACCCCGAGGCGATCGCCTCGAAACCCGTCAGTTTGATGGAGTTTCAACAATGGCTAACTGTAGTTGCCCAGTTCCAAGAAATCTCCCCCCTGACTTCACTACAGGCGCGGCATTTGTTGCATCAACTGGGATTTTCTGACGAGGCGATCGCCCGGGCAAAAGCTGCCCAACCCAAATCCTTGGAACGCTCTTAGAAGGGTCTGAGCATCGTTGTTTCCCGGTTTGATTTTTTTAACCCTAAAACTTAAAAAGGCTGGCCTTACTTTCCGGAAAAAGGCAGCCTCAGAGCAATATCGCCGGGATAATCTCCCGTCATCTTATTGACCCCCCAAAATCAACAGCCGTTTCCCCTCTCATTGCCAATCGCGATGGGAGAGTACCTTAGATCAACTCACCCTTTTATCCCCTGCTGCTGGGGAAGATTTGATGCTTTAAAGTACCCCTCAAAAATTCAACTGGCCCAGAGGGACAATTATCATTAAGATTAGGGGTGAAGACAAGGGCGATTAACATTCCATAAGAGTTACGGGTTGGGTGGTCGTCCCAACGCCCCCAGACCCTAGAAAGTGGGGTCAACTCTAACAGCAACCTAGAAGGTCCCAAGAACACGAAGGGCGATCGAACCAAGGGAACCCGGGTGAAACTTTTCCACCTCCTACCCTATAGCCTGCCTTGATAGCAAGACCACCGGATATGTACAGCATCACACAGATATTAATTTCCGACTTTGTTGAAAAACTGCGCGAAGGCTATTACCGAATGTATGGCGGACTGAAGCCTGACTATGCAGATATTATTGCCTGGGCCGGTGGCATGGCCTTAGAAAATATTGCCAACAGCGATGCCCTCTATCATAATGTCGAGCATACCATCTTGGTTACCCTCGTTGGGCAAGAAATTCTCCGAGGAAAACACATCCGCGAAGGCGGGGTTTCTTGTGAAGATTGGCTGCATTTCACTATTTCTTTGTTGTGTCATGATATTGGCTATGTAAAAGGGGTTTGCCGAGACGATCGCGAGGGATTGTATGCCACGGGCATTAATGGTACTATGGTTTCTCTTGATCCGGGCTGCACGGATGCCAGTTTGACGCCCTATCATGTTGATCGTGGCAAATTATTTATTGAAGAACGGTTTGGCGGTCATAAGTTAATCAATTCTGAAGAAATAAAGCTCAACATCGAACTCACTCGTTTTCCGGTTCCAGCAGAGGCGGATCACCAAGATACGGTGCATTATCCGGGTTTAGTTCGCGCGGCTGACCTCATTGGTCAACTGAGTGATCCCCGCTATCTCAAGAAGATTTCTGGGTTATTTTATGAGTTTGAGGAAACGGGATTTAATCAAAAAGTTGGCTATCGAAATCCGGGAGATCTCAGAAAGAATTATCCTAAATTTTATTGGGGAGTGGTTTATCAATATATTAAAGATGGGTTGACTTGTCTGGAGTTGACTCAACAGGGAAAACAAATTATTGCTAATCTTTATGCTAATGTGTTTGTCGTCGAACATGAACCGCCCAAGCCAACATAAGGGATGGAGGCGCGATCGCCTCTGGAAACCCTAGCGGGAATTAGCTATCAGTCATTGGGTCCAGTGGCATCCGGCAGATTCCCCCTCAATCCCTCTTTCTATTGGGTCAATTTCATGATATATTGAACATCGCGATCGGTCCAAAGAGTTTTGGCCCTATTTTTAATGGCAATGTTACCTAATAACTGGGCTTAATTCTCCCCTTATTGGCTGAATGGGTAGATAAAATAAAAGGACTTGACTTGCCCTAAAATGGCAAAAACTTTTTTGCTAATCGGTTAATTTTTGAGTTACAGTCTGTTGTTATTATAGCGGTTTGCGATCCGATGAGTTCCGAACGATCCCCCTAAATCCCCCTTCAAAAGAGGGACTTTGACCTAAAAAATGCACTTCACTTTTTTGAGAAAGGCTATATTCTAATATCCGCTTACCCCTAATTATTCCCAATCATCAAAGAAAAAGGTTTATAAAAATGTTTAGAAATACCACTCAGGCATTCTACGCCGAACTTAAAGCCCTGTTAGACTCCAAGGAAACAGTTTTGTGGGGCGGAGTAGAACTCAAAGCAGGGCGATCGCGCTTAATTAAAATTACCTCTCCCCGGGAACGAGTTAATATTATTCCTCATTTTAACACTAACCTGTTTGCTCAAATTGCTGCAACATTTTGGGAAATGGCCGGTCGGAAAGACTTAAGATTTTTATATCACTATTTACCCCAAGCCCTTGACTTTTTTGAAGAAAAAGCATCCCCGGACAGCGGTGATGATTTCCCCTTAAAATCCTGGCATCTTAGCAAAGCAATTCAAAAAATTATCTGCATTTTAAACACGGATTCCAGCAGCCGAGATGCAGTGATTAATTTATCGCAATCTGAATTCAAAGACCCCGGCAATTCTGTAAGAATTACCCCTGATTGGATGCAATTTTTAATCAGAAACGGTCAATTGCATCTGAATGTTTGTATTCAGTCCCATGATATGTTTTCGGGGACGTCGGGAATTAATCCTTTTGGATTGAGCATTATTCAGGAAGCTGTCGCCTATTGGACGGGGACCCAAGTAGGGGAATATTGCTGCTTCATCAGCGAATTGCATCTAGGCGATCGCCACACTACCCAGGCGCAACAAATCCTAGACTCCTTCACCCCCAAAACCTTGTATGAATTTGGATTTACACCCCCTCAATTCACCAGCCCATTTGCTGAAATTGATAGTACCCTATCCCACTGGTTTGAGTTAGAACATCAAATGCGTCAAGGGTCAGTCAGAGTAGCTGATGAGGTCAGTAAAATATCAGATGACTTAGTTAGAAATAGCTTAGAACTCCTGTATATTTACAATCGACACTTGCAAGGAGAAAAGCCGCCGGAAATCGCTCAATTAATCGCCAAATTGCCTCAAAACGACTTCAAAATTGCCACGATTGAGTATTTTGCTAAACTGTGGAACAACCGCGAAATTATTCCCTTGCAACCCCAGGAAAAAGACTACTTCAACTATCTCTGGCAAAGAACAGAACCGACTCACTCCTACTCTTTCTCTAGCATCTTTGAATTATTAAGTACACTCCACTATAAAAAAACTCTAGTTTATAAAAATAGCTGGAAAAAACATGGAGAAGCCCTCGGCGTATTTGCGGGAATTTCCCGTAAATATGACCGCCTCGAAACCATGTTCACCGAAAATGTTAAACCCACTGCGGATGAATCTGTCCTCGATACCTTTGCCGATTTAGCAGTTTATTCCACCAAATATTTAACCTACCTAGCGGAACATTATCCTGAAATGTTTCAAGAGTTTATACAACCCTATTCAGTCGCAGAAGACTTACAAACCTACTGGCATAACGAAGGATTTGACCCTACCGCTAAATTACTAACTCAACAGTATGAATCCTCAAACCAATGGCAGCAGATATCTAGTTATCAAGGGTGTTTTGAGGCGATTCGCGATGCCTACAAAGAATTAGAGGATATCTTCGTCAACAATGATTGGAGAGTCAGCGATCGCCGCAAATGTAGCTTATCCGCAGACTTGGCGATCGTCTCTTTGCACTATCTCGTCTTGGCATCCCAACAGGAACCGGAGAATTTCCAGAACTTTGCCGAGGCGATCGCTAATTTATAAGTGTCTCTCCTGTGCGAATCATCCTAGAAAACAGGTTGCTACACCCAGTTAAGGAGAGGACCCCAAAATCTCGACAAAAACTCAGTTTCTTGTCCCTGCCGCCTTCTGGCTTACTCCCCAAGTTTCTGTAATTTTTTTATTACGCAAGGCTAAAGTGTGTACGGTCAGTGGTATGGTAAAGTTTGTCGTCTTTGTCTTGTAGCAATCCATGACAGTAACGGGTGAAGCTGTTCGGTTTAAGTACAACGCGCTTTATAAGCCGAACCAATTAATTTGTGGTCACGGACAAACCGCTATTATTACAGGATGGACGGTGAAACAGGCGATCGCCAAAAAATTAGAACCCGATCTCTATGCTGTCATTGGTCAACTGTACTCCCCCACACGCGGGATCAGCTTACTAATCCGCAATCTGTTAGCCAATCCCCATGTCCGCTATCTTGTCGTCCTCAACGCCACCAAAGAAGACAAAAACGCCGGGGGATGCGCCTGCCTCCTCGACTTTTTTCGCAATGGATTTACCCGAGGAAAAAGTGATACCGGAAGAGACTGCTGGGTCATTAACTCGGAGATTCCGGGCTATATTGATATTGAAATCCCCGAGACTGTCTTAGAACAACTGCGATCGCTTGTGGAATGGAAAGAAGCTACATCCATCGCCGAAGCTATCTCATCCACCCAAACCTTGGGTTTAGAAACGGCAGAACCCTGGAGTTTGCCCTTAGAATATCCCATGCCAACGGTCATCCCCACTATTTTACCCGGAACCCGCTACGGTCATCGCATCGAAGGCAAAACCATCGCAGAAACCTGGGTCAAAATCATCCATCGCATCAAAACGACCGGAACAATTCGACCCACCGGCTATGATGGCAAATGGCAAGAATTAATCGACCTCATGGCAGTCGTCACCGACGAACCCAGCGAGTTTTATTTTCCAGAACCGAACTATTTACCCATTGACCGAGCTTTTATTGCCGAATATATTTCTCAAATCTTAGACGATTCCCCCTATCGAGAAGGGGTAAAATACACCTACGGCCAACGATTAAGAAGCTGGTTCGGACGGGATCAAATCGAGCAAGTGATCCAAAAACTCATCGGAGAAATTGATGCCGCCAGTGGAGTAATGACCCTCTGGGATGTCCGCGACCACGATATGGGCGGAAGTCCCTGCTTAAATCATATTTGGGTACGGGTCGTAGAAAATGAATTATCCCTGACCGCAATTTTCAGAAGTAATGATATGTTTTCCGCATGGCCTGCGAATGCGATGGGGTTAAGAGCTCTGCAACAGCATATCCGAGATGAAATTGCCAAGCGTTCCGAGTATGATTTAAAGATTGGACCCCTAATTACCCTGAGTCAAAGCGCTCATATTTATGACGACACCTGGGATAATGCAGATAAACTGATTAAATCTCAGTATGCCAAAATATGTCAGCAACGAGACTACGCCGATCCATCCGGTAATTTTGCAATTAGCGTCAAAGAAGGGGAAATTATCGTAGAACATACCACCCCTGGATCGGGAGAAGTTGTCAACTGCTACTCCGGCAAATCGGCCAGTCAGCTTTCTCGGCAAATAGCAGCCGATTGTCCTACCCTACAAGTTGAACACGCACTGTACTTGGGAACCGAATTGCAAAAGGCCGAGATAGCGGTGGGGATGAAAAACGATAGGCTTTATGAACAAGACAAGCCTTTAAAAAAATTTGATAACTTGTAATCATGAGGATTCTTAAATGACAGTTTTAAGCGAACGCGAGTTAACGAGTCAACTGGGTAAAGGGATCTTGCTCCATCCTCTCAAGCCCGGAACTATTGAGGCTTGTAATATATGCCTAACTGCTAGCGAATATGCCTATGCAATTGGAAAGCAGGAACGCTTGCCACTTCTAACGCACCCCAATCCAGATGACCCTAAGGAAGAAAAAAAATATTTTGAAATTCCACCAAAAGATACCACCTTAGTGTGGACTGATGAATCAATCTGGTTGAGTAGTTATTTATGCAGTACGGTTCACTCTACAGTGAAGCTAGTATCTAAAGGAATCGGGCATATTGGAACCCGAGTTAACCCTTTGTGGCACGGGGTTTTGTGTATAGCCTTTCATAATTTATCAGACTCTCCGTGCCGAATGTATGTTCAAGATACCACCAAGCCTATTGCCTATTTAATAGTTCATAATTTAAGTTCAAAATCATCGATAAGTAATATGGATATTGATGTGGGTACAAGAATGGATGTTTTAAAAGGTTACAAAAATATCGAAGAAATCTATGAGTGGTCCACCAACCCGGCTAATACCTGGATGTCTGTTAATAAAAATTTATTAAAAAAATTAATGCTCGAATCCCCCGAATATAAAGACCTAAAATCTGGCGGATTACAACTCTGGATTAGTAGCTATATTGGTTCCGACCAAATGACGGTATGGACAGCAGTTATGGCACTCACCAGCTTGGTGACTTCTTTGCTAACAGCAATCACTCTTTGGCCGGGTAATAAATAGAGTCAACCTACAACTATTAGAGAAAAAATATTTTTTATAAAGAATATGAGTTAAAAGTTATGTTTTTTGAAATCAACCGCTGGTAATAATGATGCAAATATATATATCCGGACCATTAACAGGCATTGCCAATCCAGAGATAGTTAAAAATTTTTATGAAGCGATTGGGGCCCTTGGCAAAAAATTAGAATTTGCGACTTATGTCCCCCATCTCAACACTGACCCCATTCAAAATCCGGATATCACGCCTCGGGAAGTTTTTGACATGGACAAGAACCAAGTGATTAACTCGGAGTTGGTTATCGCTTACCTGGGTTCTCCCTCTTTTGGGGTCGGGATGGAACTCGCCTATGCGGAAATGCACAATATTCCGATTATTCTGCTTTACGAGAGAGGAAAGAATATCTCAAGGTTTCCACGGGGGATTCCAACGGTGATTGCTGAAATTAAATTTAATGACTATGAAGAGGCTTTAGAGCAGTTAGAACACTTTCTAAAACAGTCGAAACTTAGCAGAAACATACCTTCTTCCACGGGTTATCCCTTATCTAAGCATGGGTAGTTTTATCCGGTTAAATGTTAACCTTGATAGACAATAGTGGCGAAATCAGAAATTAATGGAACTGGAAGAACTTAGACCCACATGGGATGAGTATTTTATCATGTTGGCAAAATTGGCGGCAATGCGCTCAACTTGCCTTGCTTTTCCCGTGGGTGCAGTGATTGTGAAAAATAAGCAAGTTGTGGCAACAGGTTACAATGGTTCACCATCGGGTACGGCCCATTGTACGGCCCAGGGATACTGTTATCCTGGATTGAGTAGCTGTGCAGAAAGTAAGACAATGCCATCTCGGGCGGTTCATGCGGAAGCCAATGCGATCGCCCAAGCGGCTAAACATGGAATTCCCACTGAAGGATCTAGCATTTATGTTACCCTCGAACCTTGTTTATCTTGTTTAAAACTCATTATTTCTGCCGGAATTCATGAAGTGTTTTTTGAGACCGGATTTAACAGCGGCAACAGCTTGTTAGTGCGAGATTTTTTTATTCAGGATGGGTTAGTTACCCTCAAACAAATTCATATTTCTGAGGCGATCGCCCAAAAAGCTGCAACCTTCCTCATAAACCCTACCTCCGTGGCAACCCCATCCCTCCTCTAAAAGAATTAAGAATTAAGAGTTAACCCCCATTAATTCTTAATTCTTACCTGTTCTACGGTCGATGACTGCGGCGAATTTCAGTGATTTGGTCTGCTAACTCTAAAATCGGTTGGGGCATATTGGGTCCCGTTAAAATAATATCAACGTGACTCGGGCGTTTTTCTAAAAATTCCAACACTTCTGATTCTGGAATCAAGCCAAAACTAATGGCTAAACTTAACTCATCCAGAACCACAAGAGAATATTTTCCTTCACTAACCACCTGTTGGGTATAGTCCCATAATTTCCGCAGAGAACCCGCCTCAATCTCATCTAATTCCGGCGTATCAATGCAGCGAGGCAGATCACAGCGAACCCAATCCAGGTTTTGTCCGAGTTGAACGGGGGCCTCTGGACCCTGACCGATGCCTCCCTTGAGAAACTGGACCACCAGGACCGGGGTCCCCTGGCCCGAAATTCTCAGGGCCTGGGCCATAACACTGGTAAAAAAGTTACGGTGACTGCTGGTAAAGACTTGCAGCAACCCTTCCACTTGGTACGGTGGCCGACAAGGGTTATCGAGAGTGGGACTTTCTAGCTGTGCAATCATTGTGGCAATATTTCCGATGGGTGACGAAACCGAAAGGGTAGACCGACGGAGTGCCAGGAAGTGAATTCTAGCCATCCGTCGAGTCAATATGTAGTGTAGTGTAACCAGATTATGCCACGAAAAAACACTAAATGTACAAAATCTCGTGAAATGCCCAAGCGGTGGGAATTGTGGACAAAGTTAGGGATAAACAACATTTATTTCTGCTGAAGAGGAACAGTGGTAGAGTCTATTTTGGGTCAACATAAGGAGTTTTTGTCGTGAGATTGGTAATTCTGGGAGGGCCAGGAGCAGGAAAGGGGACCCAGGCGAATCAGCTATGCAGTCGCCTGAATATTCCTTGCATTTCCACAGGGGAAATCCTGTTTAAGGCGATCGCCGCCCAAACTGAATTAGGCAGGCAGGCGCAACCTTATGCAGAACGTGGGGAACTGGTCCCAGACCCCATCATGATTGAGTTTGTGCGCGAACAGTTAACTCAACCCTATACCGAAAACGGATGGTTACTCGATGGCTATCCTCGGACTGCATTTCAAGCCGAAGAACTCGATTTTTTACTAGAATCCTTGCAGCAGCCGCTAGATTGGGCGATTTGGCTGAATGTATCCGATGCGGAGTTAATGCGCAGGTCCCTAGAGCGATCGCAAACTCGACCCGAAAGAGGGCGTCCCGATGATGAACCGCGATTTCTCCACCGTCGGATCCAGTTGTTCCAAGAACGAACAATCCCCATCTTGGATTACTACAGCTATGGCAATCGCCTCCTCACCCTCGACGGCGATCGGCCCCCAGGAGAGATCCAACAGGAAATCTGGAAAACCATCAACCCTAATAAAAACTAACCCTAATCATGATTTGGCAGCGTCCCGATGGTCGAAAACCGGATCAACTGCGTCCGATTCGGTTTGAAAAAGACTTTACCCGCTTTGCGAATAGTTCCGTCCTGACCCGTTGTGGCGATACCCAGGTCCTCTGTACCGTCACCATCGAACCCGGAGTCCCCCGATTCCTCGCCAATCAAGGCAGTGGCTGGTTAACCGCAGAATATCGAATGCTTCCCGGTGCCACCCCCCAACGGCAATCCCGAGAATTCATGAAACTCTCGGGACGCACCCAAGAGATTCAACGCCTCATCGGACGCAGTTTACGCGCTGCACTGGATTTAAAAGCGCTGGGAGAACGCACAATTCTGGTTGATGCCGATGTCCTCCAAGCCGATGCCGGAACCCGAACCACATCGATTACCGGGGGATTTGTGGCCCTAGCCTTGGCTTTAGAAAAACTGGTAGAACAGGGAGAATTAGAACAGTCCCCAATTTGTCGCCAAGTTGCTGCTGTTTCCGTAGGGTTATTTGAAGGACAACCCTATCTGGACCTCAACTATCCGGAAGATGTGGCCGCAGATATTGATTTTAATGTGGTGATGAGCGATGGTTTGGATATTCTTGAATTACAAGGAACTGCCGAAGCAGGCAGTTTTAATCGCACCGAACTCAATCGCATTTTAGATATGGCTGAATCGGGAATTCAGGAATTAGTGGCAGCACAAAAACAGGCCATTTACGGCACAAACAACGGGTAAAATTATCGGGTTTATCCTGGATACGGATTATTTTAATAATAATTTGAGGGGATATGGCTATACAGAAATTGCCTTTAAATCGAGAACTCCCTATCGAACTGCCTGCTGCAAAAATGGCTGAATTTTGTCAGCGATGGAAGATTGAGGAATTTTACTTATTTGGGTCAGTTTTGCGGGAGGATTTTCGGCCCGATAGTGATATTGATGTGATGGTAAAATTTCAGCCCAATGCGGGATGGGGATTGCTAGAACTGGTGCGGATGAAACGAGAACTGGAAAATTGGCTAGAGCGTCCGGTTGATTTAATCACTAAAAAGGCGATCGAGCAAAGTCATAACTGGATTCGTCAGCAAGAAATTTTAGAAACAGCACAGATGATTTATGTCGCGGGATAGGGCGTCACTTTTGGATATTCTGAAAGCGGGGGAATTGGCGTTAGAATTTGCCCGGGGACTGAATCGAGAACAATTAGAAGGGGATCTGATGAGACAGTCAGCGATTCTCTATCAAATTGCAATTATTGGAGAAGCCACAAAACGGTTATCCCGCGAGTTTAAAGTACAGCATCCAGAAGTACCTTGGGATGATATGGCAGGAATGAGAGATATTATCGCGCATCAATATGATCGCCTGGATCTGGATATTGTCTGGCAGGTGATTCAACGAAATATTCCCGAAGTGCTGAATGCGATCAATCCGCTAGTTCCTGTAAGGGATCCAGAAGAGAATGCCTAGGCGCAAAGTATATGGATACACTTCAATAATTATAAGGATTACCTTATGCTTGCCTAGAATAGACCTACTGATAAACTCGGAAAAAGGTGTGGTACAATCTGGGGTGGTACAAAAATTTTCCTGGACAACATCTAGCATATCCAACATCTGGCCTTTATTTGTACTTTGATAAAAGAGTTATTTAGCTTAGTTGAAAATAAACTGAGCCGCGTTCTGTTTTTTAAGTCTCATCATTAAGAGTGTTACCTCTAGCTATGAATCAACCCCATAAAGCAATTCAAAAAATACTATTTGGTAGTCCTGGAACTGGCAAAAGTTTCAAGATAGGGGAAATTGCTACTACTCAGCTAGGAATAAAGCAGGATCCTGTGAGCCAAGTTCTTGAAAATACTATCAAGACAGTTTTTCACCCTGAGTACACTTATGCTGACTTTATGGGAAAGTTACTGCCCCTGACCCAAGGAAATTCAGTAATTTATAAATTTTATCCAGGGCATTTTCTTCAAATTTTAGGGATGGCATATCGGAGCTTAATAGATGAAACAGATAAACATTATTTGTTAGTAATTGACGAATTGAATAGAGGGAATGCTTCAGCTATTTTTGGTACCGCATTTCAACTACTAGATCGCAGAAGTGATGACTGGTCTAGTTATGAAATAGATATTTCAGAAATGGAGTTAGTTGGGCTGCTAAATTCGATGCAATATCAGCCCAAAATACAGGATGACCATATAATAAGACTTTATTCTCAGGATTCACTTGACCCTGTAGATGTATTTCTTAATAAAGAAATAAAAAAGCATAATACCGAAATCAATACAAATCAATCCAGGGTTATATCTTTGCTTGAGCAGAGAAAGATATCTATACCGTACAATTTATTTATCCTTGCAACGATTAATACTTCTGATGAATCTATTTATTATCTCGACAGTGCATTTAAACGGCGTTGGGATTGGGAATACATTGATTCACCGAGTGGTAAAAATTTCAACCAAGCTAACCTACCTGATGACATTTCCAATGCCAAGTTAATCATTGGGGAAAATGGAAACGAAGAAATTTTAGAGTGGTATAATTGTGTGATTGGCCTGAATGAAATAATTAAATCAAATTCCCACCTTATAAGGAGAATTGAAGACAAACAGATTAGGCTCGTCCGAAAATTAGAAATCCTTATGGGAAGAGAGTTTTAGCCTTTTT
>CBFGOM010000095.1:0-24980 GCA_965650385.1 uncultured Oscillatoriaceae bacterium | reverse complement strand
GGGTCAACCTTGCCGGTGTCATCCTCAATCGCGTGGGTAGCGATCGCCATTTAGAACTCTTGCAAGATGCCTTAGCAACCCTTAAATTTCCGATTTTAGGGGTGTGGCGGCGACAAGATAACATTACTATTCCCGATCGCCATCTCGGACTCATTCCCACTGGGGAACTTCCTCACCTAGATGCGTTAATTGATCGCCTGGCACATCTGGCTGAAACTTGCTTTGATTGGGAACAGCTATTCCCCTTACTGAAATCCACTCCCATTACTGGAGTAAAACCCGTAGGAATACCCAATTGGCAACCAGGGTTTAAATCAAAAATACCGATCGCGATCGCCCGTGATGCTGCCTTTAATTTCTATTATCAAGATAATATAGACTCCCTGGAATCCCTCGGTGCAGAATTAGTCCCCTGGAGTCCTCTCAAGGATGCCGTCTTGCCGGAGGGAGTCCAAGGATTATATCTTGGTGGAGGATTTCCAGAAATCTTCGCCGAAACCCTGGCGGCGAATACCTCCGCATTGCGATCGGTGTATCAAGCAGTCACCTCGGGAATGCCAACCTATGCCGAATGTGGCGGTTTGATGTATTTATGTCAAAATTTAGTGGATTTTGCGGGGAAATCCTGGCCGATGGTAGGCATTTTACCCCCAAATGCCGTCATGGGTTCCCGCCTCAGTTTGGGATATCGCCTCGCCACCACCCTCCAAAATACTCCCTTATTCCGGACTGGGGAAACAGTCTGGGGTCATGAGTTCCACCGATCGCACCTCACCACCTCACCCCCTTCCCCCTTATTTCAACTTCGGGGATTCCACCGGAACTCACCCATGACTCCAGAGGGATGGGGATCTTCTCCCCAAATTGCCACCCCTGGAGTTCATGCCTCTTATCTGCATCTTCATTGGGGAGGACAATGGCAGATTCCCCAGCGATTTTTACTCAGTTGTCAGGATTTTGATCCCTAATTCAAGACCTGCTTGTAAACTTTTGTAAAATCTAGTTGTACATTCAAAAAGGGTATGTTAATTTAATACTAGACACGGAAAAGAAGAGAGTAAGGAGAAGAAAGATTTAAAGATTCGTTGGTTCCAATGACCGCGTGTCTCCTGGCTTGAGAACCGATGTGCGGCGAGGCCCAAAAGGGTGAAGCTGCGGAAATTGTAAACCTTAGTAAGCAATTGTCAATCGTCTAAAACCTTTCGTCTTTTTTGCTATATATTTTGAAGAATCAGTCATTCCGTAAATAGGGTCTAGTCTTGTGACTAGGCCCTTACTGTTTTTAGGGGTGAATCGTTAGGGTAAATTGTAAACCAGGTGCATTTATAAAATTATTTTAGTTCAGGGCACAAGTCGCAGGCAACAACTCCGTAATAAGAATAAAGTCCCAAATAATTAGCCTCGATCGCACAGCCAATCCCTTGGCAGAAGACCTTAGAGCAGTTACAGTAAAAGGCGGGTGCATTAGAAAACAGAGAATTTCATAATAACAGAGGCAATGGTAAAACCGTAACAGGTTCCTTCCTAGCTTGGCCGATTCTCTTGATTAGCCATGACCCCGATTATCTCCCTTTTTTCAACCCTGATTCGGGAATATTTCCGAGTGGTCATGACTGAAAACCCCTCTTGTCGATCCGTGTGCTTATGTCATCAGGTAGAAACGCGGATCTTGCGATACATTAAGCTCAACTTGATCCATCTGGATTTCATCAGCTCATTAGCGATGCCAACCATTAACCTGCCTCAACATCCCCGATCCGACCAAAGTCAGAACACTCCCTCATCTTTCATTGGATCGGGGTTTGCCTTGCCACCTGGTAAAAATCCTTATGAGTCCCGCAAAACCACCCCCTTAATTCGGTTAACCTTAACCTTGTTATTACTCCTGGGTGGGAATGGGGGCGCACTCCTAGCACAAACGACCAATCCAGGAACCCTTCCTGATCCGTCTCGCATTCCCAATCCTCTGCCACCGAATAGCCCCCAATTACCGGAACGTCCGCCCTTGCTACCCCCTCCGGAAGAACTCCTGCAACCCCCGACGACGGATCCTGCTGCGCCCCCCTTGCAAGTAGACCCCACGGGAGAAATTCCCGGTGCAATTGAGGTCCAACGGTTTGAGGTGTTTGATAGTACCGTCTTCAGTAATGAAAGCTGGGCGGAGATTTTAGCCCCGTTTACGGACCGTCCCCTATCCTTTGCGGAACTGTTGCAAGCGAGAACGGCGGTGACTCAACGCTATACCGAAGAGGGATATATTACATCGGGGGCATTAATTCCCCCCCAAACCCTAGAAGATGGGGTCGTCAGGATTCAGGTGGTGGAAGGGGGATTAGAAGAAATTAATGTAACGGGGAATCAGCGGTTGAGTCCCAATTATATTAGTTCTCGATTGGCGATCGCCACAGAAAAACCCGTTAATATTGACAAACTCCTCGATGCCTTGCGCCTGTTACAACTCGACCCCCGGATTGAAAATATTTCGGCAGAACTCGCGGCAGGGTCTCGTCCAGGTCAAAATGTCCTGGATGTGCGGATTACGGAAGCATCGGCATTTGGCAGCGAGTTCGTGTTAGATAACGGGCGATCGCCCAGTGTCGGCAGCTTCCGCCAGAAAGCGAGTGTTTACCATCGCAACTTATTCGGGTTCGGGGATACCCTGAATCTCTCCTACACCAATACCGAAGGGAGTAATCAGTGGGATGTGGGTTATACTCTGCCAATTAATGCCCGCAATGGTACATTTAGTGTTTCTCACGGTCGCACTCAAAGCGAAATTATCGAACCCCCCTTTGATCGGGTGGATATTGAGGCGAAATCTCGGAATACTGAATTCACCTTACGGCAACCCTTAATCCAAAGTCCTACCCGAGAATTCGCAATGGGATTGACCTTTGCCCGTCGTTCCAGCGAAACTTCCATTCTAGGGGTAAATTTTCCCCTCTCTCCGGGGGCGAATGACGATGGGGAAACGCGGATTTCTGCGTTCCGGTTCTTTCAAGAATGGACTGAACGCAGTTCTCGGGAGGTGTTAGCTGCCCGATCGCAGTTTAATCTCGGAGTCGGCTGGTTTGATGCTACAGTCAATTCTTCCGCCCCCGATAGTCGCTTTTTGAGTTGGCGGGGACAGGGACAGTGGTTGCGGGTTCTGGGTTCGGAAACTAGCGACCCCCAACGGTCCCCAACCCTGTTAGTGCGAGGGGATATCCAATTGTCATCAGGTTCGTTGCTACCGCTGGAACAATTTGGTTTAGGGGGTTTAGAAAGTGTGCGAGGCTATCGCCAAGATGCGCTGTTAACCGATAATGGGGTGATTGCTTCTGCTGAACTGCGGATCCCGGTGTATCGCCAAAATTGGTTTGGGGTACAAGTTGTCCCCTTTGTGGATGTGGGAACCGCTTGGAATAGTGGCGATGCAGACAATCCAGACCCTAATACTCTAGCTTCGGCAGGACTGGGGTTACAGCTAGATTTTGGCGATCGCCTCCGCGCCCGCTTAGATTGGGGGTATCCTTTTATAGATAGTCCCTCGCGCGATCGCACCTGGCAAGAAAATGGCTTTTATTTTTCCATTGTCTCTACCCCCTTTTAATCCGAAAAGTCCACAACTATGCAGGGTGTAGCTTTTGCGGACTGACGGTTTGGCCCGGATTGGATGAAGGGGTTTCCCCTGTTTTGGTTCTCCAAAGTTGTTTATGAAAATGCTCAACCCCCAACCCATGTCTCTATCTCACGTTAAACAGGGATTGTTGTTATCCGTTGGTCTGTTTTGGTTAGCTTTACCCTTGGGCGCGATCGCCCAAACCGCTGAGGAATTAGTCGAACAAGGGCGTCAACTTTATCAATCAGGGGAGTTTTCCGCAGCGGCAGCGATTTGGGAAACTGCTGCCAGTCGCAGTGGTGAGGAGGGCAATCGATTAGAACAAGCGGTTGCTTTGAGTAATCTTTCGGCAGCATTGCAGGAATTGGGAGACTGGGAGGGGGCAAAAGCGGCGATCGGTCAAAGTCTCACTTTAATGCAAAGTGAGTCAGACTCTCCCTCGGCGGTTCGGGTTCTCGCCCAAATCCTCAATACCCGAGGGGGATTGGAATTTACTCTGGGACAAACGGAAGCAGCCGTGATAACTTGGGAACAGGCGGCAGATGCCTACCGCCAAGCAGGGGAAAAGTCCGGGGAATATCGGGCGATGATTAATCAAGCGCGGGCGTTACAGGCATTAGGATTATACCGGCGATCGCTCACTCGCCTGGAACAACTCCAAGCCCGGTTAGCCCAGGAAAGCGATTCTGATACTAAAGTCACGGCTTTACTCGCCTTGGGGAATGCCTTACGCCTGGTAGGGAATTTAGAACAGTCTGAAACGGTGTTACGGGATAGTTTGGCAACAGCCCAACGGTTACAGTCCCCAGGGGCTATTAGTGAGAGTGCGATCGCATTAGGGAACACAGTGCGCGCCCGTCAAGATGGAGAGGCGGCTTTGGCTTTGTATCAACAAGCCGCAGCAACAGCAGAATCAGTAAATACCCAGGTCCAAGCCCGTCTCAATGCCCTCTCTTTGTTAGTGGAAACTCCCCTAATTCTGAGCGATTCTGCCTCTGAACCGATGATTCAAAGTTGGATTCCGCAAATCCAGGACCAAATCGCAGCCTTGCCTCCCAGTCGGATGGCGGTGTATGCGCGAATTAAATTCGTACAAACTTGGTTACAGTGGCATCAGGGGAAATCATCTCTCAGTTCGGTCCTGCCGGAAGCAGCTAAACTCTTAGGAACGGCAGTCCAACAGGCCAAAAGTATAGGTGATCGCCGCGCTGAATCCTATGCTTTAGGGAATCTGGGGGAATTATACGAACGCGATGGGCAGTGGCAGCAAGCCCAAAGTCTCACTCAGCAAGCGTTAGAGTTGGCGGAATATATCAATGCGGTGGATATTGCGTATCGCTGGGAATGGCAACTGGGGCGGTTACTCCTCGCCCAAGGCGATCGCCCAGGGGCTGTGATTGCTTATTCTGAAGCCGTC
Organism: uncultured Oscillatoriaceae bacterium; assembly: GCA_965650385.1. GTDB lineage: Bacteria > Cyanobacteriota > Cyanobacteriia > Cyanobacteriales > Laspinemataceae > Laspinema. The sequence goes on along the minus strand of CBFGOM010000095.1, from coordinate 19,962 downwards.
ACCTCTCTGGAGTCTTTGCGCCTAGATTTAGTCACCACCAATCGGGAAGTGCAGTTTTCTTTTCGGGATAGTGTCGAACCTGTATATCGAGAGTTAGTGGCGTTACTGTTAGACGCCCCCTCACCTGCTGGTAATCGCACATCCAGTCAAGGTGTTTCCCAGGAAAACCTTCAAAAAGCCTTACAGGCGATCGAATCTTTGAAATTAGCCGAACTGGATAACTTTTTTCGGGATGCTTGTGTAGATAGCAATGCGGTGGAACTAGATAAACAACAGGTCGATCTCACAGCGGCGATCGTCTATCCTATTGTCTTGGGCGATCGCTTAGAAGTCATTGTTTCTATTCCCAACCAACCCTTACAGCATTATTCCACTCCTTTATCCAAAGACGAAATTGAACAAACTCTGATCAGCCTGAGAAGAAGCTTGGTAACTCGCACTTCTCGGCAATATCGGGTTCATGCCAACACCGTTTACAACTGGTTAATTGCCCCGATTCAAGATACTTTAGCCAACAGCGGCATTAAAACGTTAGTCTTTGTTCCCGATGGACTGTTTAGAAATATTCCAATGGCTGCCCTGTATGACGGAGAGCAATTTTTGTTAGAAAAATACAGCGTTGCCATTAGTCCGGGACTCAAACTCACAGCACCTCAACCCTTAAAACGACAAACCCTCAAAGCTTTAACGGCTGGGTTAACAGAAGAACGGCTAGGCTTCGCACAACTTCCGAATGTGGCGATCGAAATCCAAGAAATCAATGCTGCACTATCCGGCATCGTCCTCATGGATAACGGATTTACCCGTAATACCTTGCAAGAACAGCTTTTAAAAACTCCTTTTCCCGTAGTCCATATAGCAACTCATGGTCAGTTTAGTTCTAGTGCAGAAGATACATTTATTCTCGCTTGGGACGATCGCATTAATGTGAATGAACTGGATAGTTTACTGCGGGTGAGAAATCGCAGTAACAGCAACGAAGCTTTAGAATTACTGGTTTTGAGTGCCTGTCAAACCGCAACGGGAGACGATCGCGCTGCCTTGGGATTGGCGGGAATGGCCGTTCGCGCCGGTGCACGCAGTACCCTGGCAACCCTCTGGTACATTGATGATGCCGCAACCGTTCCCCTGATGATTGATTTTTATAAATTTTTAAACCAAGATAATCTCACGAAGTCCGAAGCATTGCGCCAAGCCCAACTCAACCTTTTAAAGAATGTCGATTATCAACATCCAATTTATTGGGCAGCTTATGTTTTAGTCGGCAATTGGTTGTAAACTAGAGAAGACTTGACTCGGTTCACCGGATCAAGATGTTAGGAAAATGCGAGAGATGAAAGGTCACCCTTCTCCCAATTCCGAGACTCTCCAGATGGGAACTCAAAAGAATGCTCAATCAATTATTAACCCTCCTGATTATCGGCGTACCCCGAGTCGCTGGCAGTTTGCTGATTCTTATCAGTTTTTGGATTGCTACTGCCTTGTTAAAAAAGCTGATTCGCCGCATCAGTACGACCAGTAATTTGAGTCTGGATGCTCTAAAATTACTGGAACAAACCTTCATTAGTACAGTTTGGATTGTCGGAATCGTCACCTCATTAGGAACCCTCGGCATTAATATTTCTGCCTTAATTGCCGGGTTGGGTCTGACTGGATTTGCTGTGGGATTAGCCTTGAAAGATATTCTTTCTAATTTAGTTTCCGGGGCTTTGATTTTAATTTATCGTCCCTTCCGCCGTCGCGATCGCATCTCCGTCGGCAACTTTGAAGGAATGGTGATTGATATCGATTTACGTTATACGACCCTCCAAGGAGAAGGCAAAACCATTTTAATTCCTAATTCTTATTTATTCACCAATACAATTTGTGTGATTCAAGATTCTGAAGTAAAAATTATCACAAAAATATACTAAATAAAATCTCAAAATTATTAACAAAAATTTTTTTTATTTTCAGAAAATGGACATAAAATCCGGCTTTCAAGAATAGTCTCCACCCCGGTAAATCTGAAAAAATCACAGGATAACTAAAATTTAGCAGGCTCTCGGGTAAAAATCATGATATAATCTTCGATACCTCTTAAAGCTGTAACTGTTCCACGCCCATCTGTAAACCCTTAGAACAATGCTAAACTTCCTGAATCGCCTCTTAGGGCGTCACCCGGAAAACATCAAAGCCCATGTAGAAATTTACACTTGGCAAACCTGTCCCTACTGCATTCGGGCTAAAGTTCTCCTGAAGTGGAAGGGGGTCAAATTCATCGAATATAAAATTGATGGGGATGGTGCCGCCCGAGTGAAAATGGCAGAACGCGCCAATGGACGCCGTACTGTTCCCCAGATATTTATTAATGATCGCCATATCGGGGGATGTGATGATTTGTATGAACTCGATGCTAAAGCACAGTTAGATCCCCTATTAATTCTGGCCCCAAATTAAGGTAACAGTTCCGATTCATCCCGAGATGAATTCCATTTAAAATCAGTTTCATCCTTTAACGCAAACCCCAAAAAACCATGACTTATTTTTTCATTTATGATGGCAAATGCAATCTCTGTGTCAGCGTCGTCCAACTGTTGGAAAACTTTGACAAAGGCGATATGTTTCGCTATGTTCCTATGCAGGATGAAGAGAGTCTGTCCCGCTTAAACATAACCCCAAAAGACTGTGAACAAGGCATGATTTTAATTGATGCCGATCGCCCAGAAAGACGGTGGCAGGGTAGCGATGCCGCAGAAGAACTGGGGAACTTATTACCCGGAGGCAGTCTATTTGTGAGCGCCTATCGCGCACTTCCCGGAATGAAATGGACCGGCGATCGCGTGTATGAACAAATCCGAGATAACCGTTATCAACTCTTTGGACAACGCACAGAAATCTATCACTCCACCTATCCCGGAGACTGTGCAACTTGTAATTATCCAACGTAATTAGAGTGATACAAGACCCGCAGTATCTTATACATCGGGAGTGGATGAGTCAGGCGATCGCCCTTGCCCAAGCTGCCGGAGATGCCGGAGAAGTTCCCGTTGGGGCGATCGTTGTAGATCCGTCCGGTAAGGCGATCGCCCGAACCGAAAATCGCAGAGAACGAGACCATGACCCCACCGCCCATGCCGAAATACTCGCCCTGCGTGCAGCGGGGCAAGTGCTACAAAATTGGCATTTGAATGGCTGTACCCTCTATGTTACCTTAGAACCCTGTCCCATGTGTGCCGGGGCGATCGCGCAATCCCGTCTCAGCCTCCTCGTTTATGGTGCCGACGACCCCAAAAGCGGCGCAATCCGTACCGTTCTCAACCTCCCGGATAGTCCCGCTTCCTTTCATCGCTTATCTGTCCTGGGCGGCATCTTGGAATCTCCCTGTCGAGAGCAATTACAATCCTGGTTCTCTCAACGCCGACAGTCTCCAAGCACAAAATCATAAATATATATATTAGGACAATCTACAAACTGTCCATCTCTTCTCCTGTGCCGGAAACACTCCAAGTACAATAGAAAAATTAGGCTTATAAGGGTTTAAAACTATTCTTGAAAATTCCAAAATTTCATTGAATTAAACCCGCAATTTACGTTTATATTTTCTCTACTTTATCTTGAAAAATACCCCAAAATCATGCACATTCCTATCCTGAAATCTAACCTTCCCTCCGAAAAAAATCCATCGGTGAATTCTAAAATATCCCCTTGGTTAGCAAACGCACTGTATCCAATCGGTCGTTTTATCGTTCTCCCTGCCTACTTTAAAAACATTGAAGTCATCGGACAAGAACATCTTCCCACCGCCGGACCTACTATTCTTGCACCGACTCACCGATCGCGGTGGGATGGGATTTTGGTCGCATATACCGCAGGGCGACATATCACCGGACGGGACTTACGGTATATGGTCTCTATTGATGAATTTAAAGGAATAGCCGGTTGGTTAATTCCTCGTCTCGGGGGATTTCCCATTGATAGAAAACGGCCAGGAATTGGAAGTTTGCGACATGGTGTGGAACTCCTGGAAGCCGGTCAAATGTTAGCAATTTTCCCCGAAGGTGCGATTTTTCATGATGGTGACCTTCATCCCCTGAAACCCGGATTAGCACGACTGGCAATCCAAGCTGAATCTCTCCACCCTAATTTAGGGGTGAAAATTGTTCCGATAAATTTGGAATATCAGCCAACAGTTCCCAAGTGGCGATGCCAGGTTAAAATTACCATTGCTCCTCCCTTAGAAGTCTCTCAATACTGCCTAGATACTCCTAAAGAAAGTGGGAATCAACTGACCGCCGATTTAGAAACTGCACTACGGGCGATCGGTCAAAATTAGGGGTAACCCTTCGGTTATTTCATCTCCCGCTTTACTTGACTAAAAAAAGGAGTGGTTAATCAACCACCCCTTTACTTCAATCTGCTGTTAACTCTATCGGCTTAAAATTATCCTCTCAACTGAGTCAGTATCACCTAACCCGTCGTTAAAATATCTGAAGAGACCGATTGAAACATTCCATTTAACTCTAGGGGATTGATATTTAAAACCACCCCTAAAATTTCATTGGTACTGTTGATTTGAAGCAAGGCATCGGGAATGCTATTACCATCCACATCCACGAATCGCTGATAGCTAATATCGTTTGCCGTTAACCCATCGGTCAGGCCAATGCGATCGCCCTCCGCCCCGTTAAAATCTGTAATATAGTCGGCCATCTGTGGCTCAATCACTCCAACCACGGTATCTCGACGCAGGACAAACAAATCAGCCCCTGCTCCTCCTGTGAGAACATCCGCGCCAAAATCACCGATTAAAACGTCATCGCCGCCTTCACCGTATAAATAGTCATGCCCTTTACCTCCCCGGACAACATCATTGCCATCCCCGCCAAAAACAATATCATTATCATTGTTACCGTTGAGGATGTCATTGTTAGTGCCCCCAAAAAGGTTATCATCCTCTTTGCCACCTCGTAGGAAGTTATTTCCGCCGCTTCCATAAATGCGATCGCGACCACCGTTGCCATTAATGGATTCTCCTTCCGTGGAACCAATGATGAGATCATCTCCATTTAAAGCCCTTAACCCCAATTGGTAGCCATTCAGCGCCCCAGCAGCCAATTGAACTCGCTCGACATTGCCAGTCAGGTCAAAAAATCCTTGATTGTTGGGCGTTAAGGGTTGAGAAATGACCGTAATTCCATCGCCTGGAGGTGGGGTAGGAGTATGAGAAACGAGACGGGGGCCTTCTGGGGGGAGATCACTGATCTGCGGTGCGGCAAAAACCTGGGTCCAATAGTGGACAAAGTTGACATTCCCTGTATCATTGTCCTGAACATGATAGCCCACACCAATTTCTGTCACCGCAGGATTGAGGATATTGACCCGGTGTGAGGGACTATTCATCCATTCCCGGACTACTTGTTCCGGTGTGGGTTGACCCCCCGCTACGTTTTCAGCAACCGTCTGGTAGTTGTACCCTTGCATCGTAACGCGATCACCTGCGAGGGTCCCATCCCTAGGATTGGTATGGTCCATAAAATCGCCCATTCCCATGCTGGCGCTATGGACTTGTGCTGCCGCCGCTAACTGCGGATTGAACGTGAGAGGGGCTAAACCCTGTTGCGATCGCTCTACGTTGGTGAGTTCGACAACACGATTGATAAATGCTGAAGTCATTGATCTACTCCTGGTGTACACTCTCCGCCCCCTGACTCGATTGAGTTGCAAGGAATTTGCCAACTCAACCCCGGTCGGTGCGGAAAAAAATGGTCAAGCTAAACGCTCCCGTTCCTCCAGTGACATGGGCGGAACAAGTGAGTCTGTGGACTTTGTGCGAAATGTCAACCCAAAATTCTATGGCAACGGGGTTTACGGGTTAATTTTCACCGGGTTGGCTGGAACTGTTGCGACGATTGTGCGCTAGTTTTACGCTAGAGGGGTGAGAATGATAATTCCTATAAACATCTCCCTAAAATCCTGTGTTTTTGAGCAGCTTTGTAGCTCTTGTTTCTAATTTAAGTGAATAAATAAGGCGTGTCAATAGTAAATATATAAAGCTTTGTTAAAGCTGGGAACAAGAAAAATCCGCTTATATTTATGAGCGATTTGCAAAATGAAATTGATCGGGATCTAGTCAATTCGCGATCGTGATCACAGACAAGTGTTCAACCATTACTCATTCTTTACTCTATGCCGAGAAAAGCAATGAAGCCGCTCAGTAGATGTTTGCCCATTGTGAGTAAAATTTAACCCCATCGCACTTAAACAACGGCGTCATTGCAAAAGGAGTCGGACCGGGAGAGAGAGGATATCAGTATCTTTTATGTACTGCCGGTACTTCAGACCCGATCGCTTCACCAACTCATTAAAAAGGGAGAGAAGCAGCCAAACACTGAACTTCTCTCCCTGCATCCCTGATTCAAACAGGACTAAACTGCCAAAGTCAAATCCCAGCTATTCAGCATTCCCGTATCTCCCGGAACACAATCTCTCACCCATAATTTCCAAGACCCTTGAGCCGACTTATTGCAAAGCTGCCGGAGGGGGGGAGTGGTTTGTAGGGAGTAAGTGGTATTCAAGCGAGTTTGACAGCCTAAAGTCCGGCTTTGTAATTGCACGGTTTGACCGTTTGGCGCAATTAAATAAAGTTCTAAGTCTCCAAGATAGCTGTGTTCGAGATCTACCGTGACCCGGATATCCGCCACCGCACTCGGGTCAGAAATCGAAATTTCACTCACCAATCCCGGGCGATCGCTGGTGCCAAAAAGATTCAAAGGAAATAAACCGGATTGATTCTTTTGAAAATCCGGAATGGTTTGCTGACGGCTGTTCTGAGCCTGCACCTTACGAGTGGCCTGCATCGGCATCGCCAACAGACGCTGCGCCCGTCGAACCGCATTATAAGCATTCACCTTCCCATAGCCAAACCATTGGGAGTGACCCTTACTATCGTAAGTACCAAAGTGATTGCCCAGTTGACTATCGATATCCGGATCGATAATCTTATCTGCACTTTGCTCCAAAATCTGCTTCACCTGCGCAGCGGTCAAGTGAGGATTAACTGAGAGGACCAAAGCAGCCACCCCCGCAACCACGGGACAAGCACTGGAGGTCCCGCCGAAAAAGCCAGTATAATCCCCAGAATCGTAACCCTCAGACCCAGTGCGATCGGTTGTGAAGATCCCCAACCCGGTTAAATACCCCTTAATCTCGGGAGGCGTGTTCACCGCACCCATTTCTTGAATCCACATTCCCGGGGGTGCGTTATTACTAGGAGCACAGACAGAGATGGATGGACCCCAGTTACTATAGGCCGCCTTTTTAGCCAGACTGGTGCAAGCAGAGACGGTAATCACATCGGGATGGACCGCAAACCCACTCAGCCACTTGACCGGCCCCTTGAGCAGATTATTCGGCCAACCACTCTCGTTTACAGTGCCACTGGTGGGACGGTTGGCATTGCCAGCAGCAAACACAATCACACAACCCTTGCCATTGCGTCCTTCCGTGGCGGCCCGGGTAATGGCGGCCCGTTGGCGCAACGAGAGGGGAAAATAGACCGCAGAAGCCCCCCAACTACAGGAAATGACCGAGGCTCCTTTAGTCATGGCCCAATCAAAGACCTGTTCAATGGATTCGTCATCCAGATAGCCCGTAGTCCGGATCGGCATCAGGGCGCAACCGGGAGCAACCCCTACTATACCCGCACCATTTTCTTCCGCAACGGCGACTCCGGCACAGGCGGTCCCGTGGTTGTCTGACTCTCCTTCGGGGAGGGGTAAAAAGTTTTTGCGTTTAAAGTCTCGGGGGGCGACGATTTTACCAGGGCCTTGGAAATCCGGGTGGTTGAGGTCGATCGCATCATCGGTGATGGCGACTACCACAGATCGGATGCCTCGGGTAATATCCCAGGCTTTTTCCGCTTCAATATGGGAACCTGGGGCGAGGTCGCGACCCCCTTTGTTTTGTAAATACCACTGTTTATGATAAAAGCTGCTGCGAGGCAGATAGTGGTTTTGGGTGGTGATGACGATGTTCGGTTCGGCGGTGAGAACCTCAGATTTTCGCATCAGCCGGTTGGCTATTTTGATGGGATTTTCTGTAGCAGTCCGCCGAACGTAACTGATAAAAGTGTTGGGGATGCCGTAAACGGGTTTATGGAGGTCCAGTTCTACCGCATCGGCGATCGCCTGCCGTTGGGTTTCGTCTACGGTATCAGCAAATTGAAGGGTGACCTCATCGGTGAGGTAAACCCGCATTTGCGGATTGTTATCCACCGTATAAACATGGCTAACAAAGGCAACTTCCGGCAAGCTTCGTACCGTTGTCATGACCTGTTCTAGGTCTGCCTCGTTGACGATAAATTCTTCTAACTGGGTGTTTTGTAGTTGTTGTTTATGAGTGGCGGGAATTTGGCTGAACCAATCTTTTGGGGCATTGGGTTCGAGGGGGCGGACGGTAAAGCGATCGCTGAGTTTTAAGAGGAGTAATTCTTCACCGCCTCGTTGCAGCAGAATTCCGAGACTTTGATCCGATACGCCAATTCCGATAGGATGAGATTGAGAGGCATCTGACCGATAAACTTGACCAGTCATTGGATGTATTCCTTCGCTGATTGATCTATTCGCTAATGAGTTTTATTCATTTAGCTAACGGATAAATCAGTAAGATTGCCGGTGGGGGGCGTTAGGCGATCAGTTGTGTACAGCGCTGTCCGTAATTTGAAAATTTTGATAACCAAGGTGGGGGCGATCGGCCTAACTGCCGGGAAATGTGTACCGATCGCCAAAGCAAAGGCTGAATGAGTAAAATAAGTTCCAGCGATCCCCCAGCCCCTTGGATTTCCCCCAGCCCCTGTGGGAGCCTTAATCTAAGTGGGCCTAGGAGGTCGGTACAGTCTTCAATCCTAGGGTAAATGGCCCCACAGGGACAACCCATCGAGCTTCTTTACCTAATTTGTAGCAATCCGCAACCCATTTGTTGCAAAAACGCAGTTTCTAAACTTTACTGGGGTCAATCCCCCCTGAGATTATCCCCATTTCCAGTTTCCTCCACAACCCGGGACATTGCAATGTTAAGATACCTAAAGTTTTTATCGCTCTGGTGTTCTCCCCACACACAAAGGTACTTTATGGGATCTGCTGTAAAAGTTCCCCCGCTTGGTTTTGCGGGTTTATTGTCCATAACCCTGATCGCAGGATTTACCCTGTTGTCTCCCCTACCCATTCGGGCCCAAGAACAGTCCCAACCCGATGGACTAGATGGATTACAGCCCTCCGGTCAGTCAAACGAAACCCTAACCCTGCCAACGCCAACAGAGCGGGGGGCCACATCCCCATCCCAGCCAACGCCGCAATCCAGTCCCCAGCCGGAAGCGGTGGACCCAGGGTCTGACCCGGAGGATTTGCGCCGACTCGCTGCCGATAGCACCTTACTGAGTATGGAGGCAGGGCAACGGTTAGTCCAAGAAGCCAAAGAATCTGCGGCGGCTCAACAGTACGAACCAGCAGTGAGCAAACTGCAACAGTCCCGAGAGATTTTTAATCAACTCTCTAATTTTCACCAACAGCTTTACACCAGCTTTACCGGCATTGACAACCGGATTGCCAACAGTCATCGCACCCTCGCCGCTGAAACCGCCCAGATGCGGGACGAGGCGAGTTATGAACTGGCATTGGTTCATAGCGCCCAAAATCAAGCCGATCTCGCGGTCCCCTTACTGATTCAGGTTGTGGGGTCTCAACAGCCAACCCGAGAACTGGGTCGTCAAGCTTATCAGTTATTAGGGGACATCGGCTTTGTAGAAATTGTCGCGGAACCGACCCCTACAGAGGGGGATGCTAACGCGGAGGCGGCCCCGGAAGCTGCCCCAGAAGTCACCCCGGAAGAACCCCGCCCTACCGTGCAACAGACGGGCTTGTTAAGCATGGAGGCGGCAAATGGGTTGATGGAAGAAGCGCGGCAATCTGCCAGTGCGGAACAGTATGAACAAGCGGTAGACAAGCTGCAACGTTCCCGGGAGATTTTCAATCAGCTTTCTAATTTCTATCAGCAGCTTTTTACCAGTTTTTCGGGCATCGATAATGCAACCGCCGAAACCCATCGGAACCTCGCTGCGGAAACGGCTGAAATGCGGGATTTAGCAACCTACGAACTGGCCCTGGTGCATCGGGTCCAGAATCAACCCGCCTTGGCTGTACCATTGTTGGTGCAGATTATCCGGTCCCAGCAACCCACGCGAGAGTTGGGAAAAAAAGCCTACGAGCAATTGTGGGAGTTGGGTTTTGTGGATTCGCCTTATCCCGGAGGACGCCAAAGCTCGTCAGGGGTTCAGTAATCGGCGAGATTACCTCTAAAAAAGCCCCCAAGTTGGGACAAAAACCCGGGTTTTTGTCCTTTGGATCTAATTGGGTATCAAGGGTCTAGGAAATTCTGGGGAGTTTACCCCCTGGTTTTTCCCTTGAGTAGTGGCGATCGCCCTTCTAAAATTAAATTAGACTACTACTATTAAATTATGGACAGGAGTAAGAATGGTTAGCCCGGATCAGGTAAAGGCAATGATCGAGGCACAGTTGCCGGATGCTCAGGTGACCGTCGAAGATTTGACAGGCACCCGAGATCACTATCAGGTCATCGTCGTTTCGTCCCACTTTGAAGGACTACCCCGAGTGCGGCAACATCAGTTGGTGTATGGTTCCCTACAAGAGGCTATGTCCACAGAGGCGATCCATGCGCTAACCATGAAGACTTATACCCCGGAGGCTTGGAGTCAAGGTTCTGAGTCCGTCTCCTAACTAGGCTGAATCGTCCAACCTAGTAACAATACGGCGATCGCCCTGGGTACTCCCGTACCTCTTCTTTGCACCGTCATAACCCATCTTTTACCTTAACGAACACCCATCATGACTATCACTCCAGAACTCAAAGAGCGACTTGACACTCTCGTAAACCGGAACAAAATTACCGTTTTCATGAAGGGGACCAAGCTCATGCCCCAATGTGGTTTTTCCAACAATGTGGTGCAGATTCTCAACACTTTGGGTGTTCCTTACGAAACCGTTAATGTTCTGGACGATTATGAAATTCGTCAAGGGATCAAAGAGTATTCCAACTGGCCTACGATTCCCCAAGTTTATATTAATGGTGAATTTGTTGGGGGTTCTGATATTCTCATCGAACTCTATCAAAGTGGTGAATTGCAACAAATGGTAGAAGTAGCTCTGGCTTCTTAATCTGCGTTGCTCTCTGGTTAACGCTTAGGTTAACCGGATGAATTTCATCTTAAAAAGAAAGGGCTTGAATAATCAAGCCCTTTCTTTTTAAGTAACAGATGGAAATCAATACAATAAAAATTATAAATATCGGGGTTAAGAAACCCAAGCATCAATAGCGATCGCGCTATGATGCTGGTTACTTGTTGTCGATGAAGTGTCAAATTCCCGAGGCTGTTGTCAATAGTACCCCGTTTCAGGTTGGGGCTGTGGGACCAGCTCGAAATTAGACGGATCATGGAGAAAACGAATTGCCTCTTCCTCAAACCTGTGAATATGAAACGCTTCGATAGTATTGGTTTGTCGCATCGCGGCAATATACCCCTCTAAATAAAGGCGCAGATCGTCCAGGCGATATCCCCGATTCCACATATCCACCAAAGAATCGGTGAGTTTTTGATAATGGCGAATGGTTGCAGTATCTTGAAGCATAATTAAAACCTCGAATGGTGTAAAAGTGAGCAATTATCTGGTGAGCCCAGTCTATTTTTCCTTGAACCTGAGTATTTCCGTTTGTTCCATTTAGGGGGTTTATCCTCCCGCAGGCAGAGGGATGAACCGAATGTTCAAGGGGTCTGAACCCCCGCCTAGCCCCTCTGAAGGCCTTTGCCCTTGGGGAGGGAACAAGGGGGCTATTTTAAGGGATATTCCGGGAAAACCGGTCTTGGGTTGTACTGAAGCACCGCCCTACTTTTATTTTACTGCCATTTCCTCTAAGGGTCTGGCTATTGTGGCATTGCGATCGCCTCCTTGACGGAATTTTTACCTAAAGCACCATTTTATTTGGAATTCCTTAACATTTGAGGGGGACTCAGAGTAGCGGAAGTTACAAAACCCTGACAAAAGGTTTGGTAACCTAAATTCCACCGACGTGAAGGAAACAACTCAGTTGTGGGATCTGTTTGCATTTTAATTGTGGAAGGCAATCCTCATCTGCGATCGCTGTTAGGGTGGCACCTGCAGCAAGTAGGATATGGGGTTTATCAATCAGCGGACATCCGTCATGCCCGAGAAATTTTCTATAATCGCCATCCAACACTAGTCATCCTTGACAACGAATTACCCGATGGCGATGGTTTGGAATTTTGCCGCTGGCTCTACCAGCAGCAAGAAACGTTGATTTTGATTTTATCCGCTCGCAATACCGAATCCGATATTGTGGAAGGCTTAAAATCAGGCGCCGATGATTACCTGAAAAAACCCTTCGGGATGCAGGAATTTCTCGCCCGAGTCGAATCCCTTGTCCGACGTCATCGCCGAATGACACCACCGGCCAGCTTAGACTATGGCGACCTGCAAATTGATTTAGTCCAGCGCCGGGTTCGATATCAAGAGGACGCGATCGAACTCACGCCCCAAGAATTTAGTCTCCTGTATGTCCTCGCTCAAGCTGGGGGCCTGCCCATGAGCCGTCCGGAACTGCTGCGCCGAGCATGGCCGGATGCCATTGATAATCCCCGCACGATTGACACTCATGTCCTCTCCCTGCGGAAAAAAATCGAAACTGACCCCCGACAACCTAGCCTAATTCAAACGGTCCGTAATGTGGGCTATCGGTTGAATACGGAAATACTCAACGCGACTCCCCCCCAACAACCGGAACAAGCGATGGGGAAAAAAACCCCGATGCGTCAATTAACTCCAGTCGGCGCGGTTCCCCTCTCTCGGGGCTAGATTCCCTGGATGCCTAAAAGGGTCCTGGTCAATTCTCTCAAGTCATTCCCATTCCGAGGCCGCCTCAGCTTCCGCTTGAACGATCGCCGATCGCAACCTTGCTGAGTCAATCCGCTCCTCGGGTAGGTCCTCCAAAAGCGTGCCTTTATGCAAATACAATAAGCGGTTACAAAACTGCTGGGCGAGGTCGAGTTGATGATTGACCATAATCAGAGTCGTCTCCGTGTTCAGGGCCACTTCAGCTAAAACTTGTAGGAGGTACTCAGCGCGACCCACGTCTAGGGCGGAGGTCGGTTCATCTAGTAATAAAATCTTCGGTTCAATGACTAAGGCGCGGCATAAGGCCACAAGCTGCCGCTGTCCTACCGATAGCTGCATTTCAGTTCGCTCCAGCCATTCGGTAGGGAGGTGTAGGCGATCCATCCAAGTTGAGACTCTCTCCTGAATCTGGGGGGATTTCATTCCACGCAGTTTCAGGGGATAGGCGATCGCCCCTTGGACGGTCATGCCCAAGAGTTTTGACTCTTGTAGCAAAAGGGTCACTTGCTGACGCAGTTCTAAAACGGGAATTTTCCGGTAATCTTGTCCATCCAGATAAATCGTGCCACGACTGGGGTCGATGAGTCGAGCTATCAGTCGTAACAAGGAGGTTTTCCCCCCTCCAGAAGGACCCACAATGGCAAGGCGATCGCCTGGGTAAACGTCAAAAGAAATCTCATTCAGGATGGGTGTTTCCATCCTCGCCCCTGCGATCGCTGCGTTCAGGCTGACCCGATCCAGCCGCAGTTGAGCCATTCGTTCTATTGGCAAGGGTTTTTTAATCTTTACAATCCATCTTTTTCAGTCTATCCTCATCCCGCTTGTCCGGGCTAAAAATTACCCAGACTTGCGGTGTTGTCTCTCTAACTGCCTAGGGTCACTGCGGTGGCGATCGCCCAAGCATCGATCACCAACAACAGCAGGGTAAATCCCAGCAAAATAAAATACATCCAAGGTTGGGCTAATGGACGCACATCCCGGGTATCAATTCCGGTTTTCGCTTCCACAATTTTTACCAACTGTGCAAACCCAACGACCCGCATCGGCAGGAGATACCCTTGGCCGGATTTCCTCACAAAATAATACACTAACCCCCCCTGTCCGGTGGTGCGCGGTTTGAGTGCGGCTACCTGATCCCAGGGCAACATCCAGCCCTTACGGAGAACCCGGGGAACCCACTGCGGATAGGTGACTTGAATGCCTTCGGTATTGGCGATCGCCCGTTCACTGAGCGCCCCATATACCGCCACCGCCCCGATTGCCAATCCCACCCACAGCACTCTCGGAGAAATCGGTGCGCTGGTTGCTTCTGACAAAAATGGTAAAGGCACGGTGAGGGCCAGATATAAGCTCAACAGGGTGACGCGAATTAGGGGAGAAATCTTAAATTCCCTAACTTCTAGCCCTTGAGGGTCAACTTGAGGTTCAATTTGAGGTTCAGCGCGATCGCCGATGGATTCTATGGACACGACCTTTTTGATTCTTATTTAAAGATTAGGACTCGTTGAAAGTTTAACGGGATTTGATAGCAGTTGTCCCCAAGACCAAAGCTCATTCACCGGATGGACGGAAATTAAGGTAAATATTTTTGGACCACGGTCCAACCCGTCCAAGAGACCCAAGCCAGTGCCACAAATAAAATAGCATTGGTCGTGATGTGAAGCGATCGCGCCCATTGACGCCCGGGAGCAATCTGATTGGCACTCCAGGCTGAGAGCAGGACCAGCCCCACCACTAACAATCCCGCCCCTAAATGGACGGAGTGACCCAGAGACCCATAATGTCCCAGGGTCCCCACAATCCCCACAGCTAACAGCAGCAAGACTAAGGCCACGAGGGTTATCCCGAGGCCATAATGGAGCGATCGCACCAAAATTCGTCCCTGTTGTTTACGCCCGAGGCGAGCGCCATACATCCACAGCCCACTGCACGCTAGTAGGCTGTAGGCCAGTATTGAAAAACCCATTGACCAGGCTGCGATTTTCCACAACCAGAGGAAAGAAGGCAGATCCACAAACTTTATCCTAAACAGTGGCCTAACTGATTCGTTTACTGTGAATACACATCACAATATTCATCCCAGTCTAGTTTAACCCTAACACCCATTCACTTAGATAGGTGCAAGCCCCATTATTTTTGATCCTTTATTTTTGATTCCTTGTTTTTCAGCCAAGGATCTAACTTATTAAATGATAGAGGGGGGTAGTATTATTAACACAACCCACCCTCAAATCCTACCTATCTTCATCTTATTAAACCGACGTTAAAGCCGTCATCAAGAATGGATCACTCAAGACTATTCCTTTATTATCAATCGTGGGATTTCTATGCGGACGCTTGGGCATTTCTTCTGGCTCTGCTCCACGCGCCGACGGAGTGGGATCACTCTCATCAATGACTCGGAGGCGTCCACAGGGGATCTTATCGGATAAAATAGCACTTGCCATCATCCCCGTATGAATTTCTAACAGGGCTTCTGGAAACGCTTCAAAAACCAGACGTTGCCCCGGAAAGACAACCCGCTCAAAATACCAGTTGGACACGTTACTGACCCGAGCAATCTGGATTTTACTCGTCGCATTGACATAGCAGCAGAGAATTTGACCGGGGCGGTCAGCCGGAATGGGATCGAGGATTTGAGCCATAATCTTTATGAGGAGTTTTTTGCAAAAAAAAACTTTATACCCTCTAACCCTAACACCAGCCGATCCCCGCAAGCTGTAAACGCGACTACCAACTGAAGAGAATCTCGTCAAGTTTTTCATTAAAAATAGAAAATAGGCCAGTTAAGGTATGCTGATGAAACTTATCGATCCCCCTTATCACGGGAGTTTTTTCCCATTGGCTCAGGGCTCGGGTGAGGCTAAATCGGGGACTTGTAGCACGGGACCTCTTGGGTAAGAGAATTGCCCCTGTGATCATGCAGATTCAGAGGGCTGATGGTATGGTTAAGTTATATGAACCTCTTTTTGTAAAAACTCTTCCCCGCTACCGAGATGGAAAATCGCATCCTCTACGTTCGTCTCCCGTGCAATCCCATCTTCCCGATCGGTGTCGTTTACCTCGCCGATTTTGTGCACAAGCTGTTTCCCGAGGTTGAACAGCAGATTTTTGATATGGGAACGGTGCCCCCTCTGGACTTTGCTCAGTCCCTCGATGCCTGTGTCGATCGCTTTCAACCCACTTTACTGGTCTTCTCCTGGCGGGATATTCAGATTTATGCTCCTGTTGGTGGACGCGGAGGCAATCCCCTACAAAATGCGTTTGAGTTTTACTATGCTCGCAATCCCTTGATTAAACTCCGGGGTGCCTTGGGGGGGCTGCGAATCACGACGGCTTATTATGGCGAACTCTGGCGCAATCTGGGATTAGTCAAGCGGGGACTCAAGCGTGCTCAACTCTATCACTCGGAAGCGAGGGCGATTGTGGGGGGAGGTGCGGTGAGCGTGTTTTATGAACAACTCGGGCGCAGTTTACCTCCGGGGACAATTATTTCGGTGGGGGAAGGGGAGGCACTCCTGGAAAAATATCTGCGGGGTCAGGATTTTCGGGATGAGCGCTGTTATGTGGCAGGGGAAACAACCCCGCGCGATCGCCTGATCCATGAAAAACCTACAGAAATTGAAAAAACGGCTTGTGACTACGACTATATAGAACGGTTATGGCCTGAGTTTCAATATTATTTGCAAGACCAAGATTTTTATATCGGCGTCCAAACCAAACGCGGTTGTCCTCATAACTGTTGTTATTGCATTTATACGGTTATTGAAGGGAAGCAAGTCCGGATTAATCCAGCCGATGAAGTGGTGGCGGAAATGCGTCAATTGTACGATCGCGGCATCCGCAATTTTTGGTTTACCGATGCTCAATTTATTCCGGCGCGGCGCTATATTAATGATGCGATCGCCTTACTCCAAAAAATTTCTGAGGCTGGAATGGACGATATCCATTGGGCCGCCTATATCCGCGCTGATAATTTGAACCCGGAATTATGCGATTTAATGGTCAAAACCGGGATGAATTATTTTGAAATTGGGATTACCAGCGGTTCTCAAGAACTGGTCCGGAAGATGCGGATGGGTTACAATCTCCGGGTGGTTCTGGAAAATTGTCGTGATTTGAAGGCGGCAGGTTTTAATGACTTGGTGTCCGTTAATTATTCGTTTAATGTGATTGATGAAACCTACGAAACAATTCGTCAAACCCTGGCTTATCATCGCGAATTAGAACGAATTTTTGGGGAAGATAAGGTGGAACCGGCGATCTTTTTTATCGGGTTACAACCTCATACGCATTTAGAAGAGTATGCATTTAAGGAAAATATTCTAAAACCCGGTTATGACCCGATGAGCTTGATGCCTTGGACTGCCCGCAAGTTACTCTGGAATCCGGAACCTCTGGGGTCGTTCTTCGGTGAGGTTTGTCTGGAGGCATGGCGGCGCAATCCCAATGATTTCGGACGGGAAGTGATGCGAATTTTGGAAGAACGCTTAGGCTGTGCGGACCTAGAATCGGCGTTATCGGCTCCAATGCTTGAAGCATCCCAACCCCTTGCTACTGTCTCGATAGGTTAGAACTAAGGGCGGGGAGTTAAAGCCCCGCCTATTTTTATTTTTTTATGAGGCGATCGCTAGAGTTTTGGCACTCACGAATCCGCCAGGGTCGGAGTTGATCTAGTACATCAGCTACGGCTTTGGTTCCTGAGTATAAGGGTGTTGCCGAACCCACTCGTTAAAAATGGTAAAAAGGGTAGGGGAAAAATATTAAAGCTATTCTGTTAAAGAGGGCTTATACGTTTAATAATCTGGATTCAGGTGTTACGGACAGTTGAGAGAGAACCTCTTCTCTAACACACAAAAGTGCAGCTAAGGAAAAGACTCGGGTTACCAGATCGGGGGTGATTTGAGGATATTGACCGAAGACTTGCTGTTGCGTCCATCCCGCAGCATAGAGCTCCAGAACGAATTCCGCCAATTGCACTGTTGTTGCGTTCGGCTTAGATTCCTGTTTTTTAGTCATTGAATTTAAGCAGGTAGGCCAAGTCATTTTTTCTTCCATAACTGGGTAAACTTCACTCTAATTATAGGCAATTTCTGTACGGCTGTCTCCCCTCTGTACCCTGATTTTAATAAAGCTATTGTAAAGATTTGAACTACCACTGTAGGAAGAGTCAGGATCGGGTCAGACTCTTTCCCTGGATAGAGTTACCCTGGAGGGCAGCCAACTCAAGGCAGGTGCATTCATCGCGCAGTCTTCTGTAGTGGCCGGTATCCGAGGGTGGTGAGGGCGATCGCGCTCTGTGGGGGAGGCGAGGCGAGGCGATCGCATCCATCGGAATCCCCGAACTACAAGCCAAACAAGTTTTGTAGCCGCTTTCTCACCCAAACCACCGGATTTTTATCATCTTCTGTAACATCTAATAACCCCATTGTTCTTAATTGCTGTTGCCGCTGGGCTAATTCTTCTTGATGCTTACATAATTCCTGAACGATTTCCTCAGCCAACTCAGGATGCTCCTGTAATATGCCTTGAAAGGCATTATGATGAATCGTAAACAGAATCGTTTCTTCTAAGGCTCGCACCGATGCTGTCCGGGGAATTCCTAACATCAAAGATAATTCTCCAAAAAATTTTCCAGCCCCTAAGTTGGTCAGATGCTTATTAATTTTTTCCACAAATACTTCTACAGAACCCGATAATACAATATAAAATGCATCTCCTGGGTCTCCTTCCTGAAATAAAATCTGGGAGGGATACAAGCGTTTACGATGACCAATTTCGATGAGTTGTCTTAATTCAAGGTCCGTAAAGTTTTGAAAATAAGTCACCTGCCGCAGCAAATCTTTGAGGGTTAAAGTCTGAGAAGAGGTGGCAACGGATACGTTATCCGTTATCCGCTCAGGACTGTGACCATTTTGATAGATTTTTTTTCGACCCAAACGGCTGAAATCTTCTGCATTTCTAATCCATAAATCCCGTTGAGGAAACGGAACCGCAATCTGGTTTTGGCGCAGGTTATGCTCAATGATAAAATTTAAAGAACTCCGAATAAAGGGTTCGCGATCAATCCGATTGACCCAAACCCATAATTCAAAGTTGAGCGCATTATCCCCAAAATTTTTAAACAGCACTTTTGGGGGAGGGTCGTGCAATACTGCTGGTTCCATATAAGCAGCATTCAAGAGAGTTTCTGTAACTAAAACTGTGTCGCTGTTATAGGCAACTCCTACGGGAATTTGAATCCGAGCATGAAACGAGTCATAGCTCCAGTTCAGAACTTTATTTTCAACGAGTTTACTATTAGGAACAACAACATCTCCTCCATCACGGGTGCGAATGAGAGTCGATCGCAGGGAAACTTCTTTGACATACCCCGACATTCCGTCAAATTCGATAAAATCCCCTACTTTGAGTTTTCGTTCTATCAATAAGGTCAGCCCACTGATAAAGTTGCGGGTTACTTCCTGAAGTCCAAACCCAATCCCAACCCCTAAACCTCCGGCAATAACAATTAAAGAACCGAGGTTAAATCCGGTACTTTGTAATACGATTATTAGCCCTAGTAGGGAGCTACTATAGCTGATAATCGTTGCCATTGCTTCGCGGTTTCCTTCGTCAATTCCCAGCTTAACAAGAAGCCGATATTTAAGGAAGTTTTTGAGGGCGCGGGATAAGAAGAGAACAATAAAGACCCAGATAATCAGTTGCAAGATGGCACTGATTGAAACTGAATAGTTGCCGATGGGAATTGGGGCGGTAAACCAGGAAAGGGATTCTGCTACTATTCTTTTTAACGCTTCGTTCATTGATCCTGGATCGAGCGAACCATCGCTAGGTTACTATAGGTTAGGAAAAAGAGGCGAAACAAGGGGTTAGCTGGCTTCGATGTCCTCTGATGGATTAGACCTCTTGCAAAATACCGGATTGATCCCCCCAACCCCCCTTAGATCCCCCTCCCGTCCCCCTTCTTAAGGGGGAGGCCAGAAGAATAAATGTTTAG
>CBFGOM010000094.1:0-24991 GCA_965650385.1 uncultured Oscillatoriaceae bacterium | reverse complement strand
ATTATCAATGCCAGGATGCAAGATTTAATGCAAGTTTATCGGCTCAATGCCCTTTCGGACAATTATATCTTTTTACTGCACGACCCCGCGCAAAATTTGGCAGCAGTGGTGGATCCCGCTGAGGCAGATCCGGTACTGAAGCAATTGAAGGCCCTGGGTGCGGAGTTAACAACAATCTTCAATACCCACCACCACCGAGATCATGTGGGGGGTAATCAGGCATTGATGCAGCATTTTAAGGGGGTGACGGTGTACGCAGGTGCGGAGGACCGAGGCAGAATTCCGGGACAGCAGGTGTTTTTGCACGAGGGCGATCGCGTGGAATTTGCTCAACGTATTGGGACTGTGTTCTTTCTGCCCGGACATACTCGTGCCCACATTGCCTATTATTTTCCCCCGGCATCGGGAGAGGAAGTGGGGGAGTTGTTCTGCGGGGATACTCTGTTTGCCGGGGGTTGTGGACGATTGTTTGAAGGGACTCCAACCCAAATGGTCTCCTCCCTCAGTAAACTCCGGGAATTGCCGGATCAGACGAGAGTTTGGTGCGCCCACGAATATACTTTATCTAATCTTAAGTTTGCTTTAACCGTCGATGCAGACAATCCAGATTTACAGGAACGGTTCGCCCAGGTGAAGGCAGCGCGATCGCGCAATGAGGCAACGATTCCCTCAATTTTGGGCGTGGAAAAGCGCACCAATCCCTTTTTACGCTGGGAAAATCCGGTATTACAGCAGGCAGTCAATGGCGGGGACCCGGTACAAACCTTTGCGCGCCTCCGGAGTCGCAAGGAGCAGTTTTAGCCCACTGCGGGTCCCGGAATTTCTCTCACGGGGGTGCGATCGCTGTTGAAGAAAGGACCTCTGTCTCTGGGGAGAATACAATAAAAAAGACTTGGTTGATCTGCTATTTTTCTGAGGACTGAATATGACCGAAAATCCAGAATCGGGGACAATTTACGAAGGGGGATGTCACTGTGGGGCGGTGCGATTTCGCGTCAGCGTCGATCGCCACGAAGCGATTGACTGTAACTGTTCCATCTGTCAGAAAAAAGGGTTTTTACATTTGATTGTTCCCCCCGATCGCTTTACCCTGTTGCAGGGAGAAGAGATGTTACAAACTTATACGTTTAATACCGGATCGGCAAAACACCTGTTTTGTAAACACTGTGGAATTCATTCGTTTTATAGACCGCGATCGCACCCGGACAGCTTTGATATCAATGTGCGATGTTTGGATGGGAATATCACCGAAAAATTTGCGGTAACTCCCTTTGATGGGCAAAATTGGGAAGACAACATCCAAACGATTCAATAACACCGGCGATCGCCATCAACCCAGGGAGTTATTCTCCCCCTGGCATACCTAGTAACTGCCATTCCCCATTAATTTTGCCAAATAACGCGCGCGCATCTAGGGGGGAATATACATACCGATTGTACACATAGCCTTCGCGATCGTCCTGAAGTCGAATCGCCGTCCAACTATCAATCGGGTCAAAGGTTTCCGGGAGTTGGCGATCGCGGTCCAGTTGCACCACTTCATTTGAGAGAGTCGCGATCGTCTCAC
Source organism: uncultured Oscillatoriaceae bacterium (assembly GCA_965650385.1). Classification (GTDB taxonomy): domain Bacteria; phylum Cyanobacteriota; class Cyanobacteriia; order Cyanobacteriales; family Laspinemataceae; genus Laspinema. The sequence continues at coordinate 23,424 of CBFGOM010000094.1, read as the reverse complement.
TTTCTAAACTCGGTTGCGATCGCGCATTCACATTGTCGCCAACCACCACCACGCGATCGACCTGCCAGGAAACCTCCTCCTCAGCAGTGGGTGCCGGAACTTGTCGGGCAAAAGCTTGAGCCACATTAGGACAAACCCAAATTTCTGACCCTGGATCAATACTATACGGAGGCGGATTTTCTGCCCGAGCACAGCCGATCGCAACTGCTTTTTCGAGAATCAACCAAAATCGCCCTTGAGGGTCATCTAAATTCAAATCCTCCCGAGTTTGCGGCACCGAAAAGCCAATCGCTAGACCTGTTTCAGGAATGATTGAGCCGACAAATTCAGCATTGCGGTTTTGTATCGCTTCGCGTAATTGGCTACGAAATTGATAAAAATCGCTATCGGGTACGGCTTCATCTTCTAACATCAGCCGTCCTTCAGACTCAGGGGAAGCAACGGAACCTGAAGCCCCGACATTGATCACCCTAGGTTCACTAGCTCTATTATGAGCGCGGATTAGGGCTGCTGAAAGAACACCCAAAGCTAATCCGACACCGATCGCCATTAAGATCGGCCCGCGTAGTTGTTTTAGGGGGTAACGCCCTCTCTTTGTAGCCTTTTTAGCCATGCGGTCTGATTCGCTCATGAGCAACCCAGTGACGCTCCATCGTACCATACTCCTGAGCAGAAGCCTGGTCAATGATTAGAGGTAAGCCAGTCTGGGGGATTTCCCCGCTATTTTAGCGGAAAATCGCCCTCTTCTCTCGAAACCCGGCATCATCTTTAGGGCTGCACCCGGTGTAGGAAGGCACAGATGTCAAGATTTGATTCAGAAAGTCACTCAAAAATTATTTTTCCTGCTGCAAGATTGAAGCAAATCATCCTGGGCGATCGCCACCGAATCGCACCACATCTTCCGCATCACGCAGAACTGAGTCTAAAGCGCAAACTGCCTCAAAAACTGAGAAAAGTATTAAAAGAGATTAAATATTCGCCGCAGTGCTGACAAAATGGGCTATAGAACACTAAAGAACACCAACGTTATTATTGTCATCATTGTCCGCGTTAAGTTTCTTAGTCCATCTTCAAAAAATTGTCCGTAGCTTATGCAACCAATTCGCACGTTTAACGTTTCTCCCTCTCTACCTCCGAGACTTGAACCCTTAAGAACCTTGGCCTACAATCTAAACTGGGATTGGAACGTAGAGACCAAAGACCTGTTCCGGCGTTTAGACCGGGACCTGTGGGAATCCAGCCGTCATAATCCCGTCCTGATGCTGGGAACTATTTCCCAGGAACGCCTCGAAGAAGTGGCAGAAGATGAAGGTTTTATCGCCCAGATCGATCGCGCGGCGCGGCAACTGGACGATTACCTCAAAGAGCGCACCTGGTATCGCAAACACCGCGAAAAAGAGAAACATCAAGAGTGTTTTGTGTATTTTTCGGCGGAATTTGGCCTCACGGAATGTCTGCCGATTTACTCCGGGGGCTTAGGATTACTCGCCGGAGATCACCTGAAATCCGCCAGCGATCGCGGTTTACCCCTGGTTGGCGTCGGACTCCTCTACCAAGAAGGATATTTTAGCCAATATCTAAACGCCGATGGGTGGCAGCAAGAGCGTTATCCCATCAACGACTTCTACAATATGCCCCTGCACCTGGAACGCGATGCAGATGGGAATGAATTACGCATTGCCGTAGACTATCCCGGACGACAAGTATATGCTCGGGTTTGGCGCGTCCAAGTGGGGACGGTTCCCTTGTATATGTTAGATACTAACATCGAACCCAACAATCCTTACGATCACGATATCACCGACAAACTCTATGGCGGCGATATCGATATGCGGATTCACCAAGAGATGATGTTGGGAATTGGCGGTGTGCGGATGCTTAAGGCCCTGGGTTACGAACCCACTGCCTACCACATGAATGAAGGACATTCGGCCTTTTTAGCCTTGGAACGGATTTCAATTTTAATCCGTGAACAGGGTCTCACATTCAAGGAAGCCAAAGAAGTGGTTGCGGCCAGTAATGTCTTCACCACCCATACCCCTGTTGCTGCCGGGTTTGACCTGTTTCCTCATGATAAGGTCATGCACTATTTGGGTCATTATGCCGATGAATTTGGCCTAGGAAGAGAACAATTTCTAGCCTTGGGACGGGACAATACCGGGGATTTGGAGTCGCCTTTTAGTATGGCAACCCTGGCGATCGAGATGGCGAGTTTTATTAATGGCGTCGCCAAATTACATGGCGAAGTCTCCAAAGTGCTATTTAATAACCTTTGGCCCGAACTTCCCCCCTCCGAAGTACCGATCACCTCGATTACGAATGGTGTACACGCCCGCAGTTGCGTGGCAAAATATACCCAGGAACTCTACGATCGCTATCTCGGACCCAAATGGTCCACCACCCCCGCCCACTATCCCTTGTGGGAACGGGTCGATGCCATCCCCGATGATGAACTCTGGCGCAACCAGGACCTCTGTCGTGCGGAACTTGTCGTCTTCGTCCGGGAACGACTTCAAAAATACTTACGGGCTCGTGGCGCTTCGTTCACGGAAATTGATGCCGCGCGAGAAGTGCTTGACCCTGGAGTTCTCACCATTGGGTTCGCACGACGCTTTGCTACTTACAAACGGGCTACATTGTTCCTGCGCGACCTCGATCGCATCAAACGGATCTTACTGGGGTTAAATAACGACCTAATTCCCGGTGGCAAAACTGCCCTCCGTAAGCCAATGGTTCAGTTTGTCATTGCCGGAAAAGCTCACCCCCACGACATCCCCGGCAAAGAAATGATCCGTCATATCACCCATTTCATTCGCGAACAAGGATGCGAAAAAAATGTAGTGTTTATCCCTGATTACGATATTAACGTAGCGCGGATGATGGTATCAGGCTGTGATGTGTGGTTAAATACCCCCCGTCGTCCTCGGGAAGCATCGGGAACCAGTGGGATGAAAGCATCTATGAATGGATTGCTGAACCTCAGTATTCTGGATGGATGGTGGGATGAAGCGGACTACGTTCGCACCGGGTGGCCGATCGGACATGGGGAATTTTATGATGACCCCAACTATCAAGATGAAGTGGAAGCAAATGCACTGTATGACTTGCTGGAAAAAGAAGTGATTCCCTTGTTCTACAATCGCGATGAAGAGGGCATTCCGCGCAAATGGGTCTCGAAAATGAAAGATGCCATTCGCTTGAATTGTCCTCTGTTTAATACAGCACGGATGGTGAGTGAATATGCAACGCGGGCCTATTTTCCAGCCAGCGATCGCTACTATGCCATGACCGCGAATGGCTGTCAACCCGCGAAAGAACTCGCGGCTTGGAAAACTCACCTGTTTGAAAGCTGGTATGACATCAAGATTCTCGATATTGATATTTCTGAATCCGATGATGTCAAAGTTAACCAAAGCATTAACGTCAAAGCGCTCTTAAATCTAGCAGGATTGACCGATTCGGATGTAGAAGTTCAACTCTACAAAGGACCCGTAGATGCCGATGGAAATATCATCAATGGTGTATCTGTGGTGATGGATTACCAAGGGACTGATGAAAATCAGCAAAGTATCTATACCGCAAACATTGCCTACAGTTCCTCGGGATTCCAAGGATTGTCGCTGCGGGTGTTACCAAAACATCCCTATTTAAGTAGTCCTTTCCAACCAGGACTCCAAGTGCTTTGGGCTAATGCTTAAGGGCTAAATTGAGAGAGGTGGCTCACTTGATTTCATTGATTTGATGACTGATTTGTAGGGGTGATTTATGGATTACCCCTACATCAGTTATTTGATTGATAGAAGGACTATTTGGAATGACAATATAGCCATTGGCATAAGCTTCGGTTAGGGGATTGGTACTGACTCCTAAGACCACGTTGCGATCGCACCCCCAATACCACCAGTGAGCGCCAATGTAAGCGCATAGGATGGCATCAAGTTGGTCTTCAATGGCTTTGAAGAGTTTAGCGCTTTTTTCGCTTAATTTTTTGATAAAAATATCCGGTGGGTCACTCAAAATCCAAGCATCTGAGTTTAAACTTAAACTAGGCTCTAAATTGGGCAAAACTTCTACAATATATTGCCGAAGTTTGATTAATTCTAGGCGGCGATCGCCTAACTTGCCTTTTTTGTATTTGAGAATTCGAGATAACCCAAATAAATTAATCATCGCCGGATGAGGAAATACCTCAATTTGATAGCGATGGCACCGTTGCGGAATCATCATCGGTGCGTGCATAAACCCCCGCGCTTCCAAATTCTTGCCAAACCCCACCGTATGACTGGCAAACCGACTCTTCAAATTTGCCGGATAACACCCGGCATGATAGCGCCCAAAATAGCGATGAGTCTGCTTATCCGGCAATCTCATCCCTGTGGCATTCGGAATCAGTGTCGGCGCATCCACCGCAATCAGTCCCGGTTCGGGTTCAGGAACTCTTTGATCCACCCAATTTAGAATATCTACTGCTGATAACTTGCAGTCTAAATCTGTCAGTTGTAATTGATTATTTTCCCAAATCAAACAACATAAACCACTCGCACCGGAACTCCATCCAAGGTCAATACCAATAAATTTCATCAGTTTTTAATCATTTTTTTGACAGGAATTAGAAATCATTTCAAACATTAAAACAGGTAAAATCAGGTTAATGGTCTTAAGGATTGAACGCCGCATCCACTGACGGATTGAATCCTACACGAGACGGGTGTATCCGTTGTTCCCCGAATTCTCGCCTTTAGAAGTGTCAAGAAAAAGAAGTAGACTAGGCCAATTTTATGATAAACTATAAAACACACAGCGGAGGGAAAAATCATGTCCCAAGTCGATATTGCTGAAGCGAAAGCGAAACTGCAAGAGTTACTAGAAATTGCCCTCAATGGCGAAGAAGTCGTAATCACCAAAGACAGCCACCCGGTTGTGAAACTGGTCCCCGTGCCAGATCAAGCGCCACAAAAACGCCCCCGGGCCCAATTTGGCAGCGCCAAAAATGTAATCTGGGTCGCTGATGACTTTGAGGAACCACTCACCGAAGAGTTTAAGGAATATATCGGATGAGACTGCTTCTGGATACTCATACCTTCATTTGGTTTGTGATAGGTGATCCCAGGATTCGGCCTGACTTGCGCGAGAGAATTGCAAATGAGAATAACCAAAAGTTGCTCAGTAAAGCAAGTGTTTGGGAAGTGGCGATTAAGCAAAGTATCGGCAAACTAAACTTTGCTCGACCTTTTAGAGATGTTATAGAGCAGCAACTCGCCACCAATGGTATTGATTTGCTCGATATCAGTCTAGCCCATATTGAGATTGTTGCCAGTCTCCCCAGGCATCATCGCGATCCGTTCGATCGCCTGATTATTGCTCAGGGAATTGTCGAAAATCTCCCAATTATCAGTGCAGATACTATTTTTGATGCCTATCCGATTCAGCGCATCTGGTGACGGGACAGATATTGTTACAGCAGGGATTTCAACTCCTTCAACGCCTAGGTAGGGGACAGCCTTACCGCGCTAATTTTAATAAACTGGCAAGTTGTTCTGGTTGATGGGACCCAATTAAGATTTTTTCACCATTTTTGAGTTCCAATAACACGCCGCGATCGCCACTGACATTAAAGGCTTTTCCCTGGGGACCATAGCGAATCCCCCATCCCCCATAATCCCGCAATGGATGATAGGTGATCACTTCGGACTTAACTACAGATTCAAAGGGGATTTGAAGTCGCTTAAATAAGATAGGGTAAAAACTGACGTACAAGCCATCTGTTCTCACTTCAGTTACCAACTTGGCGCTATAAAACAAAAGGGGGAAAAATATCCCAAATACAATTCCAAACCCAATTAAAATAATGTTTAAAATCGTATTTTCTTCCCAAGATTCTTCTAAAAAAAAAGGCATCAGTGCAGCCCCCAGAGCAGCCAAAGAGCTACAGAGTAGAACCAACCAAATCCAACCCTGACGGAATTGCTGCACTTCTCGAAACAAGAGCGTTGCATAAATTTCCTCGTCAATGCTTACTTCGTCTGACATGGATGCCGTTGTTAGTTTGTCCACAGCTACCTCCTATAACTTGTTCTGAAAGAGGATTCGCGAATCAGATCCGCCTTGTTCTGGCAAGGGGTTCCCTTCCTTCTTAAGCTGGGGACTTTTGTAATTCCCCCTATGACCTATTTCCTCTCTTCATAATATGCCCAAAAGAGTAGTCTATTTCCACCGAAAAAACAACGAAAATTGTAGAGATTAAGTAAGGCATCAATGTTGAGTTTTGTATAGGCGATCGCCCCTTTATGAGGACCCTAGGCGCAACTTGCCCCCACTGGACCCGAACCGGGGGTCCCTTAAAGCAATTCCCTCTCCCACAAATCCCATGACCCAAGACCCAAGATTTGCTAGGATATTTGAGCTTTATGTCAAAAAAAGTCAACAATAAGACAGAGCAACACGGATTCAGTCCGGTTTTACTCGTTCTGTCAGTAGCACTATAAGAGCAATCTATGGGTAAGCAGCGCGTTTTATCTGGAGTCCAACCCACCGGCAACCTCCATCTCGGTAACTATCTCGGTGCGATCCGTAACTGGGTCGAAATTCAAAGTCAGTATGAAAATTATTTCTGTGTAGTGGATCTCCATGCCATTACCGCACCTCATACTCCTGCCACTTTAGCCCAAGATACCTACACGATCGCCGCCCTCTATCTCGCTTGTGGCATCGATTTACAGCATTCCACCATTTTCATTCAGTCCCACGTCTCAGCCCACGCGGAACTAACCTGGCTGCTCAACTGTATCACCCCGCTCAACTGGCTGGAAGATATGATCCAGTTTAAAGAAAAAGCGGTCCGTCAGGGAGAAAATGTCAACGTCGGGTTACTAGATTACCCCGTCCTGATGGCAGCGGATATTTTGCTCTACGATGCCGATAAAGTCCCTGTCGGCGAGGACCAAAAACAGCATTTAGAACTCACCCGAGACATTGCAGCAAGGGTGAATCATCAATTTGGCAAAGAAAAAGCGCCGGTATTGAAATTACCTGAACCCTTGATTCGTAAGGAAGGGGCCCGGGTGATGAGTTTAACCGAGGGCACAAAAAAAATGTCCAAGTCTGATCCCTCGGAACTGAGTCGGATTAATTTGCTCGATCCACCGGATGCGATCGTCAAAAAAATCAAAAAATGCAAAACGGACCCAATGCGGGGATTGGTGTTTGATGATCCAGAACGTCCGGAATGCCATAACTTATTGACGCTTTATCAGCTACTCAGTGGCAAAACTAAGGAAGAGGTAGCGGCAGAATGTCAGGAGATGGGTTGGGGTCAATTTAAACCGTTACTCACCGAAACGACGATTGAGGCGCTCAAACCAATTCAGGAGCAATATAAGGAAATTATGGGCGATCGCACTCAACTGGAATCGGTATTAAGAGAAGGAAGAGAAAAAGCCTCAGTCATTGCCAACACTACCCTCAACCGAGTTAAAACTGCCTTTGGATATTCTCTCCCCTTGTAAGGATTAGGGATAAAGTCGTAACTCTGACTGATTGAGGGGCAATTCATTATTTTGCTCCTGAATCGAACAATTGGAAACAACTCAAGTCATTACTACGAACTCCCCATCCCCCCTATCTTCGCCATCCCCCCTATCTCCCCCACCTCTCCTATCTATGAACCAACCGCACAACTCTTTATCTCGCTTCCGTCAGGCTGTTAAAGACGGTGAATTTATCATGACGGCTGAGGTGATGCCACCGAAAGGGGGTAATCCAGCCCACATGATTAAAATGGCAAATGGCTTAAAAGGTAGAGTTCATGCGGTGAATGTTACCGATGGATCTCGGGCTGTTTTGCGAATGTCATCGTTAGCGGCATCAACGATTTTGTTGCGTGAGGGAATTGAGCCGATTTATCAGATTGCTTGTCGCGATCGCAACTCGATTGGATTGCAGGCGGACCTCTTGGGTGCAAATGCGTTAGGAATTCAGAATGTTTTGGCCCTGACGGGGGACCCAGTAAAAGCCGGAGATCATCCCAAAGCAAAGTCTGTTTTTGATTTAGAATCTGTGCGTTTGCTCAAGGCGATCGCCAAACTGAATCAAGGCTTTGATCTGAATGATAAACCCCTAACCGATAGTCCTACAGACTTGTTTGCTGGTGCTGCGGTAGATCCGCAGTCGAAAAGTTGGTCCGGTTTAAAAAGTCGGTTTGAGAAAAAATTAGCCGCCGGTGCCGAGTTTTTTCAAAGTCAGCTTGTCTGCGATTTTGATAAGTTAGACAAGTTCATGAATGAAATCGCCCAAGGATGCGGTAAACCGATTTTAGTCGGAATTTTCCTCCTAAAATCTGCAAAAAATGCGGAATTTATTAATCGCTGTGTCCCCGGTGTGGATATTCCCCAACATATTATCGATCGCTTGGCAAGGGCAAAGGACCCTTTGCGTGAAGGGGTGGCGATCGCGGCTGAACAGGTGCAAATGGCAAAGTCCCTCTGTCAAGGAGTGCATCTGATGGCGGTGAAACGGGAAGATTTGATTCCGGAGATCCTGGATTTAGCTGGCATTCCACCCCTGTTTTCAGAACCCGTCTCAATGGATTCCCAAACTCTGGGCGATCGCACTCCACTTCTCCGGATCACCACCCCCACGACCTGAACACCTCAACTATAGATGCACCCTGATACAGACGCCTCTGGGCATACCCTGCCCGAGGCTTTTTATTTTTTAGGGTTCCCAGCGATCGCCTTCCCTCTCTCTTCAATTGGGGGGTTACACCCCCTAGGGGTACAGTCCATCTTCCGAGTTGGAAAAAGATATGTATTAATAAATTAACCTCAAGAACTTCACCACTAAAGAAGCTCTTAAAAAAGGTTGCATCTACGTTATCAAGTCAAATAGGCGTCTTGCCATCAGGGTTTAGCAATCATTCTGAAGTGGGCTGCTCGCCCCCCAAGAATCTGCGAAAAACATCACCTCTCCACCATCAAGTTGAGAGGTATTGTTTTTTTGGGGGCTTCCCACGTTGTTGGGGCTAAAATGCCCTAGGACCCCTTGACAGTTCCTTGCTATATTTCCATATTTCATCTATAATTGAAACATGGAAAGTAAAACGGCTGTAAAAATCTTTGAGTCTTTGTCTTCTGGCATTCGGTTGGACATTTACCGGATGTTGGTTAAGGCTGGATCCACAGGGATGGTGGCGGGTCAAATTGCCTCCTCCCTTGAAGTACCGCCTTCTAATCTCTCTTTTCATCTCAAAGCTTTGGTTCATGCCGAATTGCTTGAGGTGGAACAGGAGGGCCGCTTTTTACGCTATCGCGCCAATATGCCCCTGATGTTCAGTTTAATCACCTATCTAACTGAAGAGTGTTGTCAGGGAGAATTGGCACAGTGTATCAGTCCAGAAAGCGGGGAACTGGATTCTAATCCTTGTTTGCGATCGCCCTCCTGCACCTCCACCGAAGCCAAAACATAAGCGATCACTTGCTGCAAAAGGCGCGATCGCCCCGAACCTCAACTCAACTGCCTGCTTTTACTTTCTATTTCCCCATTATTTCAATATTTCATGGAGACTCAAAATGAACAAAATTGAAGTATTTGATCCCGCAATGTGCTGTAGTACGGGTGTTTGTGGACCTGATGTCGATCAGAAATTTGTGGATTTTGCCACCAACGTGGATTGGGGGACCGGACAAGGAATAAAGATTCAGCGGTATAACCTCGGACAACAACCCTTGGAATTTGCCAATAATCCCACAGTAAAAAGCTTTTTAGAACGTTCAGGGGCTGATGCACTGCCGCTCATTCTCGTGGAGGGTGAAATTGCCCTAGCGGGACGATATCCCACCCGGGATGAATTGGCTCGTTTAGCGGGTGTAACCCCTGCACCTGCGGTATCTGCACCGAAACAATCTAGCGGATGTTGTGGCAGTAGCCCCAGCAAAACGACAAGTAGTAGCTGCTGTTAAATCATTGTGATTCCCGCGCACAGGCGGGAATCCAGATTTGTTATTTGCACATTTTTATCCCTCTATTTTTACAGCTATTAGGGTGACTTAATTCAACAAATTGAGAGTTTATGAGTGAGGAAAATTAGATGATGCACTTTCTGGAAAATACACCCCCATTTCTATTTTTTACGGGCAAAGGGGGAGTCGGCAAAACATCGCTTTCCTGTGCCACAGCCATTCATTTAGCCAAACAAGGGAAGAAAGTTTTATTGGTCAGTACAGATCCCGCTTCAAATATTGGGCAAGTTTTTAGTCAAACCATTGGAAATACGATTACCGATATTGCCACCGTAACCGGGTTATCTGCCTTAGAAATCGACCCTCAACAGGCGGCACAGCAGTATCGCGATCGCATTGTGGGTCCCGTGCGAGGAATCTTACCGGAATCCGTCGTCAGAGGCATCGAAGAAGGCTTATCCGGAGCCTGCACCACAGAAATTGCCGCATTTGATGAATTTACCGAATTACTCACCGATGAGAGTTTGATAGGCAAATACGAGCACATCATCTTTGATACCGCACCCACGGGACATACCATCCGTCTGTTGCAACTTCCGAGTGCTTGGAGTGGTTTTATCGAAGAAAATCCCGAGGGTGCATCCTGTCTCGGACCCCTTGCTGGGTTAGAAAAGCAACGCGATCGCTATACAGAAGCCGTGAATGTGTTATCAGACCCCAACCGCACCCGCTTGGTCCTAGTGTCTCGCGCCCAGCAAAGTACCCTGGATGAAGTCGTGCGCACTCACAAAGAGTTAGCCGATATCGGCTTTTCTCAACAAAATCTAGTAATTAACGGGGTCCTACCGGCGAGAGAAGCGAGTCATGATGTTTTAGCCGCCGCCATTTATCACCGAGAACAAAAGGCGATCGCCAACTTGCCTGAAGTGCTCCAGAATCTGCCCTTGGATCAACTCCCCCTCAAGGCACAAAATCTCGTCGGCGTTGCCGCCCTTAGCGGCTTATTCTCCGAGGGAGATGATAGTACGACGGATACCCTTGAAGATACCACTCCATCCCTGACCCTGCCGCACCTTTCTACCTTAGTGGATGAAATTGCTACCCCGGGTCATGGATTGATTATGACAATGGGAAAAGGGGGTGTAGGGAAAACCACAATGGCAGCCGCGATCGCCGTTGCCTTAGCAAAACAGGGACACGCAGTGCATCTCACCACCTCGGATCCAGCCGCACATCTGAGTGAAACCTTAGCGGGATCAATGGACAATTTACAAGTGAGTCGCATCGATCCGCAGCAAGAAACCACCCGCTACCGCCAACATATTCTGGACACCAAAGGTCAAAATTTGGATGAGCAAGGACGGGCAATGTTGGAAGAAGACTTGCGATCGCCTTGCACCGAAGAAATTGCCGTATTCCAAGCCTTTTCCCGGATCATCCGTGAGTCGAGTCAAAAATTCGTCGTCATGGATACAGCACCCACCGGACATACCTTATTACTGCTGGATGCAACAGGAGCCTATCACCGAGAAGTCACCCGCCATACCCAGGAAAATGTTCGCCTTGTCACGCCCATGATGCGACTGCAAGACCCCGCCCAAACGAAAGTGATTGTAGTGACCTTAGCCGAGACAACCCCAGTCTTAGAAGCGGCTAATTTACAAGAGGACTTACGTCGGGCGGGAATTGAACCTTGGGCATGGGTCATTAATAACAGCCTGACAGTTTCCACGACTTCATCCCCCCTCTTAAAACAACGTGCTGCCTTTGAATTAACTCAAATCGAAGCCGTTAAAACCCACTATGCTCAACGGTTTGCCCTAGTGCCGATGCAAGTAGAGGAGCCGATTGGTATTCAAGCCTTGCTTAATTTAGGTCAGCAAACCCTAGTGGCAGCAGCCGAATCAGAAGACAGCCAGAGCAAACATGATGTGATAGTGCATCAGCGCCAAGCGACTTAACCGGGATGGAAGTTGGGGTCAAACCGGGCATCTTTTACCGGGCATCTTTTATAGAGTCTAAAAACAAAAAACCCCCCTAGGGCTTGGGGGGTAATGCAACACTCAGGGTGTCGAACAAATTCAGGGTGATCGTGTTTTTATTATGGTTGCAGGAGTCCGGAAAAAGCATCAGCTAAATGGCTTAACTTTGCGTTTCTTAATGGAGACCAACAAAAGACTCTCGCAGCCGAATCAAAAGCTATCGGGAGTTAACAGGATGTTGTGACGTATCCTGTGTAAGTGACTTAACCCGAATCAGACTTGAGCTGAAACCGGGTATCTTTGAGGGAATCCCCAAATAAAAAGCCCCCCTAGGGCTTGGGGGGTAATGCAACACTCAGGGTGTCGAACAAATTCAGGGTGATCGTGCTTTCATTATGGGTTGAGGAGACAGGAAAAAACATCCGCCAAATGGCTTAACTGGATCTAAGCCAAATTACTGACGGATTGAGAGGGCAATGACAGGGAGGGCGATCGCCACTTAGGAACCGATATCTTGCAGAGGCGGGGTGTTGTTGAGAAGAGTCCCGCTCTTTGCTGCTGTTAGCTGATCTGTAAATCACGATCGCCTCCTCTAGGGGACTGAAAATATCAGAGGCGGTTCCCGCGATTGACAAGATATTACTACGGCCAAAAAAATTAAACCCGACTCTTATGTAACCGGATCTTATGCTTGCGCAGAATGCGGATGAGTTGAGTACCGCTGAGTTGAATTCCTGTTACCTGGGCTAAATGTTCGGCTAATCGTTGACTGGTCCAGACTTCCACCGGATAACCCAATTGACTGGGGTTTTTTTTGACGACTTCTAAGAGTAATTTAATGTAAGCTTCATCCGCTTTACGATAATTACCCTGTTCGCGGCGATCGCGCAGACTATCGAGATTGTCCGGATCCCCATGCACGCACCAATAGGCAACAGTTCGGTAAGAACAGCCTAAAAACTCAGCAATTTCTTCGTAAGTTTTACCATCATTTTGCAATAACAAAATCAGGGCGTGTTCCCGAAAGCGGGAACAATCGCTCTGGCGGATGGCATTTTGCAAGCTCTTTTTTTGGGTAGGGGTGAGAAAATTTTTAGCGGGCATGAGCAGAATAGAGAACCAAGTCGTTTTAATTTTATGCGAGTTAGATGTAAATCATAGCCCAGGCAATCGCGATCGCCTCCCCCCTCCGATTCTGGGGAATAAAGCAGACGAAAAGCTGTTTCGGGCAAAATCACAGCTTCTCGTCTTTTGGATTGGAGATATTTCAGATCGGGGCAGTCGTCGAAGTCCCCGGGAGGGGTATGACCCAAATGTAGCAAGGAGATCGCGATCCTGGAGTCATCTCCCTGAACCCGATCTCCTTAGCTAATTATTTCCAATCTCTAATGCGTCTCAGTAATGATGTCCGGATCCGATACAAATCCGATCGCTCCTTTCATGTTACTGCTTTCCAGATTAGCCCCCTCAAAATTAGCGCCACTTAATTGGGCATTGGAGAAATTGGCATTCGACACATCAGCATTCTCAAAGCTGGCCCCTCTGAGATCGGCATAGCTGAAATCTGCACTGCTTAAATCAGCACTACTCAAATCGGCATTCCTGAGATTCGCACCCTTTAAGTTCGCTGTAGATAGCACGGCACTATGGATGCGAGCACCTTGTAGGGAGGCATTTTCGAGGTCTGCAAAAAACAGATTAGAACTGCTGAGATCCACGCGATCCAAGTTCGACCCTCGGAGGTTAGCCCCACCCAACATCCGATCCTTGAGATTTGCACCGACTAGATTGCACCCCTGACATTGGTTGTTCTGCTGCAAGTGTTTCAGATCTGCGCGATCGCTCATACAGCCAGAGCATAAGGTTAGCACCACTACTGCAATTGTCAGGTTTATTGCTTTCACGTTCTTTAGTTCCTTATTAGTGCAACCAATCATCCCGGTTCCCCGCAGGAAACCTAGACACATAAATATCAATATTTGTCAAAGGGGGTAAGACCCATCCGTATAAAATTGATAAAACTTAATAAAAAAGCGCCGTAAGATTGAAAAGAGGCAAAGGCCCTAGGATAGCGATCACCCTCTTGTAGCCGACCCTCTCCCCGAATCTATTCAATCCAGTTACAGTAAAATCAGCGATCGCCCCCTCAGCAGAATGGAGAGAACATGAACCCCAACCGCACCTTACCCATTCCCCCTCACTTTGATCCAGCAAAAGTGGGCCAAGTTTGGCGAGTCCCTTATCAGCAGCTTGCTCAAGACGCTCAAACCTGGGCCAAAACTCACCACATTCAACCGGCGATCGCCGACTCCCCTAAAATTGGCCTATTAGCCATCGACGTTCAAAATACATTCTGCATTCCCGACTTTGAACTGTTTGTTGGGGGACGCAGCGGCAACGGTGCCGTTGAAGATAACCAGCGCTTATGTGAATTTATCTATCGGAATTTGCATCGGATTACCGCAGTTATCCCCACAATGGATACTCATACCACGGGGCAAATTTTTCATCCCGTATTCTGGGTGAATAGCAACGGGGAAAATCCGCCACCTTTAACCCAAATTTCCCTAAGAGACGTAGAAGATGGTATTTGGAAGGTGAACCCAACGATTGCTCAGAGTCTAGGCGATCGCAACCCCGAACAACTCCAACAGTACGCTCACCATTACGTTAAACAACTGGAAAGAGAGGGCAAATATCCCCTAATTATTTGGCCCTATCATAGTTTGCTCGGGGGAATTGGTCACGCCCTAGTTTCTGCCGTAGAAGAAGCGATCTTTTTTCATAATTTAGCTCGCCATGCACCGACTGGATTTGAATTAAAAGGAAACCATCCCCTTACGGAGAATTATTCCGCCTTACGTCCGGAAGTCTTATTAGACCAAACCGGAAAGGCGATCGGCCATCGGAACAGTCTCTTAATAGAAAAATTACTAGAATTTGAGGTATTGATTATCGCTGGACAAGCCAAAAGTCATTGTGTCGCTTGGACCATCGATGACCTGCTCCAGGATATCCAACAACGAGACCCGAAATTAGCCCAAAAAGTTTATCTCTTAGAGGATTGTACATCCCCCGTGGTGGTTCCAAATGTGGTAGACTTCAGCGATGCTGCTGATGCGGCATTTGCCCGATTTTCCGCAGCCGGAATGCATCTGGTCCAATCCACCAAGGCGATGGATAATTGGCCTGGAATAGGCGGTTTTAATTGACCTTTTTGCTCTTAATAGAGGGAGAAACTGTTTTAGGCGAGAACCTGTTGATTATTTCGATTGGGGAAAAAACGGATCCAAGCCCAGGGTTGAGGGGGAACTCACGAAAATCTGTGTAAGTCTTCCAGATTAGTGAGCCAGATGAGGAACAGATCGAGTAGATTGCGATCGCCTTCATCAAGACCCTGGTCAAACGCCCTCCATTGAGCAGGCCACATAAAACGGGGTCTGTACGTTATAAAAGTTTACAAAGCAGCTAGAATACTTTGGTGAGTGACGGATTTAAGCTTATGTTGTCTCCTAATTCTGCTATGCGACGAGTCTTTTTTGGAATAGCTGTGACTGGATTGCTGATTACCGCGATGCCAATGCCCCCAAGTTGGGCGTTCCGGTGCTCGGGTTTAACGGTATTTGGTGGGGTCAAGCGAGAGTACGAACTCAAATACTGTGTACAAAATGGCCGGGAAAATAACTGGGACCGCTATTGGCTAAAAATTCCCAAGGAAAAAGTGATCTCGGCTATTTCTGAGTTGAGAATCAACTATCCCGAAAACTATGATGGTGAATTCAATGAAGACCGCATTGAAGTGACAGTAAATGGCGACAAGATTGAGTTAGATGATGCTTTTTGGGATCGGGATAATCGCTTCATTCAAATTTATCCCACCGAAGCGATTCCAGCAAACACAGATGTGGAAGTGGTTTTATCCAATGTCCGTAACCCCAACTTCGGGGGAATGTTCAATTTTAATGCCCTCGCCGTCACTCGCGGAGGTCCTCCGCTTCCAGAATATATTGGGACATGGGTTTTAGCCATTAACTAAGGCCCCTGCCTCCCCAGGGAGGGGACTACGGGCCATGAGGGAACGTCAAAGGGTTTGGCGTTCCCTTTAGATTTTGAAGCCGACTCGGGTCCCTGCTGTTTCACTTAGACTGAGCAGAAAATTGATGGGTCTATTGGTTTTAAGTTTAAAGTCATGATATTATAAAAATTTGTGATTTTTTTTGAAAGTTTAGAGCTGCAACCTAGGAGTTATTCGTTATGACACAGCGCACCCTACATGGCACGAGCCGCAAAAGAAAGAGAGTTTCAGGGTTTAGAGTTCGGATGAGAACGGCCAATGGTCGCCGAGTGATTAAATCCCGTCGGAACAAGGGACGTTATCGGTTAGCCGTGTAGTCGGGTCCTCCACAAAAATGGAGTCAAACCCTCAGCAGGACGAAACCGTTCCCGGTGCGATCGGTGGCAGAATCAACCCAATTGCCACCGTTAGACCTCTGGGTTCCCAGGGAGCCAGAAAGAGGTAGAACCGGACTCGGGGGCGATCGCCTCCTTGGGGAATGAACGTTACCCCAATCCTTCTGCATCCCCAAAAAACACCGTGTTACCTGCATCGAATCGGCTCAAGCGCCCGAAAGAGTTTAGCGCTGTTTATCGCACGGGAATCAGTCGAAAGACCACTCATTTAACCTTGAGAGCCAAACGGCGCAAGGGAGTCCTGCCTGAGACGAAACCACCCGATCCGGGGTTGGAGAACCCAGCCTCCGCACTCACCGCAAATCAGCCCACCCGAGTTGGAATTTCAATTAGCCTGAAAGTCAGTAAAAAAGCCGTGATTCGCAATCGAATTAAGCGGCAAATCCGAGCCGGATTGCGGGAATTTCTCCCCCGAATTTCCCAGGGATGGGACCTAGTTTTTATCGTGCGTCCCTCAGCGGTAGAGTGCAATTATCGCCAACTTCTGCAAGAATTAGAGCAGTTGTTGGCACAAGCGGAGGTACTCAATGGCGATTCGCGAGGAAGTTTATTATGAAGGGGGTCCTCATATTGGGGAACTCATCGTGAACATCCTGTTAGGATTTACGGTGATTGCTTTACCCTTAACCGTTGGAGCAATCGTACGGGCATTGTGGCTGCGCTACCGAATCACCAACCGCCGAATATCTATAAACAGCGGCTGGATGGGACGCGATCGCAGTGATATTATCTACTCGGAAATTGTCCAGGTGAAAACCGTAGCTCGGGGTTTCGGACTCTGGGGTGATATGGTCTTCACCCTCAAAGATGGTTCTCGCTTAGAAATGCGCGGCGTTCCTAATTTTCGGGAAGCTTATGACTACATTTCGGACAAATTGTCCGCCAAAGCAAAACAGGCTAGTGGAGCCATTGGTAGTCGTTAACAAGGCGAACCTAGGCAGTAGTAACAAGGAGCGAACCCTCAAACCATCAAAATTGGCGGCGATCGCCCCTACTGCCCCAGTTCCCGCTCATGCCCTCAGCCAAAGGGCCAACCATCAAACCTCTTAAACATGGTTAATATTTAAGCAAGGTTATAGACAAAAAATCTCCCCACTGCATAGGTTGACATAAAAGAATGGACTTTGGAGTCGGATTTCTTTCCAATAACGTAATGCTGCCGATCCTGGACTTCTTCTACGGGATCGTACCCAGCTATGGTCTAGCAATTGTAGCCCTGACCCTCGTGATCCGCTTTGCCCTCTATCCGTTGAGTGCTGGCTCAATTCGCAGTATGCGAAGAATGCGAGTCGCCCAACCGGTCATGCAAAAGCGGGTCAAAGAAATTCAAGAACGCTACAAAGAAGAACCTGCAAAACAGCAGGAAGAAATGAGCAAGGTTTACAAAGAATTTGGCAATCCCTTGTCCGGCTGCTTGCCAGTCGTCCTCCAGATGCCCGTTCTATTTGCCTTGTTCGCCACCTTACGGGGTTCACCGTTCTCGGATATCAATTACAACGTCAACGTTGAAATTTTTCCCAGCGAACAGGTAGAACGGATCATTCCTCAAGCCTTCGCCACCCCGCAGCAAAATATTTATTTCTCCGATGGACAACACGCCCCCATCGTGGCATTACTCCCCGCCGGTAATAAATTAACCGTCGGTGAAAAAACCCAACTAGAATTTCAGTCCGTTGAGGGCAAACCCTTAAAGGAACTACTCGCCCAGAATCCCGATACGCAATTGTCTCCTCGGTGGCTAGTCACTAAAGGAGAAGACCGTCTGCGGATTAATGAAGATGGTACCATCGAAGCCCTCCAGCCTGGAGAAGCCACCATTCAAGCCACCCTGCCCGGACTAGCAGCCAATAAAGGATTCCTGTTTATCGAAGCCCTGGGGCGCGTCGGTGCTGTGGATCCAGATGGCAATATCCATTGGGATATTGTAGGGATGGTGCTGTTCTTTGGGATTAGTTTGTACATCAACCAATTGCTTTCGGGACAAAGTGGCCCAGGTGCCAGCGATAACCCGCAGCAGTCCACGGTGAACAAACTGACCCCGGTGATTTTCTCGGGAATGTTTTTGTTCTTCCCTCTGCCTGCTGGGGTGTTGATGTACATGGTCATTGCGAACATCTTTCAGACGGCGCAAACCTTTATTCTTTCCCGCGAACCCCTGCCTGAAAATCTCCAGAAACTGGTAGAAGCCCAGGAAAAAGCCGCAGGTGGCAAGGGCCGCGAAACACTTCCCTTTGAACCCGGACGTCCCAAGAAAAAAGCCTAATGGTATCCCCAACCCAAAGTCCAATGCAACGAGGTCAGCAGTGGATTGAACAACTGCTGACATTATTGCGAATTGAGAGTTCAGTCACAACGCAGGAGCAAGAAGATAGCTTTTGGTTGACTATTGATGAGAAAAATCTGACCCCAGAACAAATAGAAATTCTGACGGGTCCGAATGGACAGGTGCTGGATGCGATTCAGTATCTGTTGAACACGACGCTCAATATCGCCCAGCCTACCGAGGTCCAAGCCTCCTATACGATTGAGCTCAATCAGTACCGAGTCCGCCGAGAGGAGGTACTTCGGGAGATGGTGGCGAAAGCAGTCCAAACGGTTCAAGAGACTGGGGAAGCCTATGAAATGAAGGGGCTTTCTTCGGCGGAACGACGGCAGGTTCATAACTTACTTAAGGACTATCCGGACTTGGAATCCTTCAGTCGGGGACAAGAACCGGACCGACGATTGGTGGTGCATCGCCGCGAAACGGTGTAAAAAACTGAATGGCGATCGCCCCGAGCACACTGATTACCATCCCGATGATTGGGGTTGCGGCGTGAGGGAAATGCCCCTGGTGAAGGGGGGTTTCCCAACCCACGGGTTCACCCCCTGACTCACATCGGATAACATGACGTTCCCTCTGAGGGTTACCAAGATGCTGGAAGCAATTTATATTCCTCGGTTAGCAAAAGCCCATGAACAGACGCAAACCCTTGAGTTTCAACAGTTCATTCAGGATTTAGAAACTTTGACTCCGGTTCGGGGACGACTCCAAGTCAGACATGGGGGCAATTATTTAGAGGTGACTGCCCAAGCGGAAACCATTGTGACCCTAACTTGCTATCGATGCTTACAACAGTACAATTATCGACTGAAAATTGAACCGAGGGAAATTATCTGTCTGGATGAAACAGCAAATGGTCCGGATAATGGACCCCTTGAACGCGAAATTGCCCTAGAAGAGTTGGTGGAAACCCTTTCAGCACAAGGCAATTTTGACCCAGAAGCCTGGTTGTATGAACAGATTTGTTTGGAAATTCCCTCGCGCAAGCTGTGCGATGAGGACTGTCCAGGGATTGAATTTTCTCCGGGCGAGGGTAGTCCTCTTTCTGTGGGCGATCGCCGCTGGGCTGCTGCCTTAGAACAACTCAAAAAACAACTGCCAAGCTAGTTAACCGTTTTTGGATGGCCGGATGTCAAGCAGTCCAAAATCATGAGAACATCCTACGCCAAAATTTAACCGGCTATGACATTCAGTGAAGAGTTTAAACTATTTCTGCGAGCCAGATATCCGTTAATTTACATTCCCACCCGAGAAGAAGAACGCGTTGAAGCGGCGATCGCCAATTGCGCCAAAGAACTCGGAAATCGTGCGGTCTATATCTGGGATTTTGTCGATGGCTATCAGGGCAATCCTAATGATAGTGGGTTTGGTCGCCGCAACCCCCTCCAAGCTTTAGAATTTGTCGAAAAACTGCCCGCCTCTGCACCGGCAATTTTTATTTTGCGTGATTTTCACCGCTTTTTAGATGATATTTCTGTCTCCAGAAAGCTCAGAAATCTCTCTCGAACCCTCAAATCTCAACCTAAAAATATTGCGATTATTTCTCCGGCGATCGCCATTCCCGAAGACCTCAGCGAAGCGCTCACTGTCTTAGAATTTCCCCTCCCCAATGCTCCAGAAATTCAAGGGGAAGTCGAACGGTTACTCTCAGCAACAGGACATCCTTTAGATGGCAAATTTTTAGATGAAATCGTGCGATCGTGTCAGGGTCTTTCCATTGATCGCATTCGTCGCGTCTTAGCCAAGGCGATCGCCACCCACGGACAACTCGAACCCGATGATGTTGAACTGATTCTCGAAGAAAAACGCACCATCATCCGCCAAACCCAAATCCTAGAATTCTACCCCGCCACGGAACAAATCTCCGATATCGGCGGCCTAGATAACCTCAAAGACTGGCTCATCCGTCGCGGCGGGGCCTTCTCCGAACGGGCGCGCCAATATGGCTTACCCCATCCCCGAGGATTGCTCCTCGTTGGTATTCAAGGCACCGGCAAATCCCTCACCGCTAAAGCCATTTCCCATCATTGGCATCTTCCCCTCCTCCGCCTCGATGTCGGTCGATTGTTTGGCGGATTAGTCGGGGAATCCGAATCGCGCACCCGGCAAATGATTCAACTGGCGGAAGCCCTCGCCCCCTGTGTCCTTTGGATTGATGAAATTGACAAAGCCTTTGGCGGATTAGACAGTAAAGGTGATGCTGGGACTACCAGTCGCGTCTTTGGCACCTTTATTACCTGGTTAGCGGAAAAATCATCTCCCGTCTTTGTCGTTGCTACAGCCAATAATATCCAGTCCCTGCCGCCAGAGATGCTCCGTAAAGGTCGATTTGATGAAATTTTCTTCGTCGGATTGCCCGCCCAAGAAGAACGAACGGCCATTTTTACGGTACACTTGTCCCGATTGCGACCTCATAATCTGAAAAGCTATGATATTGAACGGCTGGCTTACGAAACTCCTGATTTTTCCGGGGCAGAAATCGAACAAGCGTTGATCGAAGCGATGCATATTGGATTTAGTCAAAACCGTGACTTTACCACGGATGATATTTTAGAAGCAGCCAGTCAAATCGTTCCCCTAGCCCGTACCGCCTCAGAGCAAATCCAGTTTTTAAAAGATTGGGCGGCGGCAGGAAAAGCTCGTCTTGCCTCCAGATACAGTACATTGAATAGTCGGATGCAACGTCAACTGCAACAGCCTGAATCCTAAGAATTTATGCGGAGTCTTGCCAGTTTAGTCCAGTTTATTCTCGGTTTTACTTTAGCGCTGATCATCCTTGCGGGTGGCAGTGTCGCCGCAGCGCTGTATTTCGTCACGAAATTAACCGCGCTGCCTGCCAGACCGAGTTTTACGAATGATCAACCGGCGGTTACAGCCACCCCCGCCGGAAATTCTAAAGGGGGAAGCACCAGTGAAAAGGCTGGAAATGCTCCGGCGGCGCTTCCTGCAAATGCTTACCGTGCTAAGGTGATTTGGCCCGATGGCTTAATTTTGCGCGATCGCCCCGGTTATGAAGCCAACTCCATTGGGGGACTAGATTTTAATGCCCAGGTCGTGGTTCTCGAAAAAACCTCGGATAACGAATGGGAAAAGATTCGTATCGAAGGCAGTGGTCAAGATGGATGGATTAAAGGCGGCAATACGGAACGCTTGAACTGAACGCCCTTCATCTGAGTGAATGGATCAGGACCTAACGAGTGAAGGCGACTCCCAGGGGAGGGCTTACTTTGGGCTGTTTTCAGGACAGGTAAGCTTATTTCCAGCATGAGCAGTAATACGGAATTCGGTTGTCTATAAAACCCACAGCGTCCAGCCGGGAGGCATACGAACACAGCCAGCAGGCGCAGGCTAATAGAAAAAACGGACTTTTGCTACCCGGATTTGGTAGAAGGGTTTTAGAAACCGGGGTTTTGAGAAAATCTGTGGAATGAAACCCCCTCCCAAGCACAACCCCGGTTTCTGATCTCTGGAAGACAGACCCCCAGGGGTTAAAGTATTAAGAAATTTTGCAAACTAAGAAGAATAATTGCAATCTCTCGGGATTTGGTTTACCTGAAAAAACAAAGATGCTAGGGTTCCTATCAACTAGAAAATATTACCCTAGATAGCCAAAGATGGATAACAAAAATTCTAATCAAGACCTCGCTACGGCTGCGGTTACGGCAGCTTTGGGAGCCGGTGTTGTCACTTCATTTGCAGTTAGCCAAGGTCAAAATCCATTGGTGGCGTTAGGAATTACGGGGTTTGCTGTGGTTGCTGCCTTATTGATTGATCGCTTGGGCTTGATTTGAGTGATTTGAACCGCCAGATCCAGAAATTTGGAACGGGGGCGCTGACGTTAGATGTAGCGTTAGGTGGGGGATTACCAAAGGGACGGGCGATCGAGATTTTTGGACCTGAAAGTGTGGGAAAAACGACTATTGCCCTCCATGCGATCGCCCAAATCCAAAAAACTGGCGGAATAGCTGCCTTTATTGATGCAGAACACGCTTTAGATCCGGCTTATGCGGTAAAAATTGGGGTTGATATTAACCGCCTGCTGGTGTCGCAACCGGATACGGGAGAGATGGCCCTAGAGATTAGCGATCGCTTAGTAAGGTCAGCCGCCGTGGATTTAGTGGCGATCGACTCCGTAGCTGCCTTGGTCCCAAAAGCAGAAATTGCGGGGTCAATGGGAGAGACAGCTTCCAAGTTACAAGCGCAATTGATGAGTTACTGGTTGCGGAAAATTACCCACAATATGCGGCGATCGGACTGTGCCCTGATCTTCCTCAACCAACTGCGCCACAGTTTCTATTCCATTGCCGGACCCGAAACCACTGCTGGGGGAGATTCTCTCAAATTTTATGCCTCAGTTCGTATTGATCTGCGCCCGATTCAAGTCCTCAGCAATGGGTTAGAAAACTATGGAATTCGAGTGCAAGCAAAAGTGGTGAAAAATAAAGTAGCCCCACCGTTTGAAGTGGGGGAATTTGATATTATTTTTGGGCAAGGGATTTCTAATTTAGGCTGTCTATTTGATTTGGGAGACAAACTGCGGTTAATTACCCATAAAAAGTCGGGGTATCGCTATCAAGGCAAGGCGATCGGTCAAAGTCGAGAGGAGTGCCTGAGCTATCTGAAACGGGATTTAAAACTTTATGAACATCTGGAAAAAACTGTTCTTAAAGTATTACAACTTCGGGCAGATTCA
>CBFGOM010000093.1:0-25075 GCA_965650385.1 uncultured Oscillatoriaceae bacterium | reverse complement strand
CGTCACTTGGACTTGGCTATCTTCCATCACCGGCATTTGGGAATCGGTTGTAATGACAATCAGATCACTCCCACCAACCGCCTCATCTTCTTGGATGCGGAACACATTAGGTCCCAGCACTTCTGCCACTTCCCCGTTGAGGGTCACGGTTTGACCCATAAATTGCTCAGGATTGTCCGAAACTTCCTCTACCTCCGTCGTCATTCCTGTAGTCTCCATGCCTGGAGTCGTTGTAGTACCCGGCGCAGGAGTCATGGTGGTGTCGGTTTCCGGTGACATGGTGGTGTCAGTTCCCGGAGTCATGGTGGTGTCAGTTTCCGCTTCTTCTGTGGTGGTAGTTGTTGTGGTTTGATCCGTCGCGTCGCAAGCTGGGAGGACCAGGAGCATCAGTCCCAGGGCGATCGCACCGTTTATCTTTCCAAACAGGGAAGATCCACGAACTAGCGAGCTTCGTTTGTTAAGGGATGTCTTGTTAAATCTATTTAACATGGTAAAACCTCCGAATAAAAGCTGTCAGACCTAATTCTGACTATGCAAATAAAGTTGCTACAGGTGTCACTCATTTCAAAAGTTAGCCCGAGCTCCTGTTGATAATATTGAACTTACTCTAGGAAAAAATCTGGGCATAACGCCTCTTTCTTTAGGAGGAGATAGCTGCGGTGGCTCCATTAATACCTAAAATTTCTACTTTTGGCAGCTATTTGGAGGAATATTGATGATTTGGGTACAACAGGGGGCAGCGAGTTCCACCGTTCTGAGTGATCCTTTTAGCGGTAGTTCTGCGAAATTTCGGCTCAAACCTCTGTTTCTTGTCCTGGGCATCTCATACCAAATCTGGTATCCCCACGGTTCAAGGCTCTAGGAAAAGCTTTCAACTTTCGGATCCCCATCCCGATCGCACCCTGCTCATGTTCAGTTTTAGAAAAAAGTTTACTTAAGTTCATACTTATAAGAGATTTTGCTCTAATTTATGTAAACCTTTATTTCTAGTGCTTGCATTATAGGGAAATGATGATAAATTAATAAATGAAGCCGAAAGAGCTTCCCTGGCAGATAAGAGCAGACAAGTTCAAATTAGCTTAAAGAGGTTTAATCTGTTTAATCTAACATCTGTCTCGTACCAAAACCCCAACAGCACCCAAACCAAGGGCTGATATTTCCTCAAATCGTGCAATCGGCAGAATTACTCCTAAACTTTGTAAGTTAGGCAGTCTGCGAACATTGAAATTGAGAGGAAATCACTCAGCGAGTAGGTCTTGGGTGTTGTTTTGTTTAGGCATTAGTGACTAAACAATTTAATTTTAAAATCTCTCCTTTGCTATCAGAGGTAGACCCTTGAAGAATCTTAGAAGTGGCGATCGCGCTGCTCCCTAATCGGAATTCACTGTGAAAACAATCATTGATCCGATGATCTGCGCTGAAATTTAGATAAATTTACGAAGTCACCCAGCCTCCTAAAAATTAAGTAAAGTTTTATATCATTCTCTTGCCATTGCTAAAAAGCGTGCTAGATTTAATATATAGAAGCAACAAAGAGCTTCTCTGGCAGATTACAACAGCCAAGTTCAAATTAGCTTAAAGAGGTTCAAGCTGTTTAATCTAACATCTGTCTCATATCCAAACCCCAACAGCACCCAAACCAAGAGCTGATATTTCCTCCAATAGTGGAATCGGCAGCAATACTCCTAAACTGTTTAAGTTAGGTAGCCTGCGAACATTGAAAAGGAGAGGAAATCACTCAGCAAGTAGGTCTTGGGTGTTGTTTTGTTTGGGTATCAGTTGCCAGGAAATCAGAATTTCAACAGTCCTAATGGCCCGATCGCACCAACTGGGGCAAAACCTGTAATAAATACTCGCTTAACGTCACTGCATCGACCCCCAACTCAGTGCGCGCAGCAGCAGCAGCAATAGCAGCTTGAGCGTGCCACCAGACTGCGGTTTGCACCAGGGGTTCTATAGGAAGTTTCCGGGCGATCGCCTGAGCAATTAAGCCACTGGATAACCCGGTTAAGACGTCGCCACTGCCACCGCGTGCCAATGCTGGAGTGCTCTCAGGGTTAATCCAAACCGATCCATCAGGATAGGCGATCGCCGTTCTGGCTTGTTTGAGCATCACCACCGCCCCACTTTGCTCAGAGGCCCTCCGAACCGCCCTTACCAGATCCTCGCTTTCGCCTTGAACAGTGGGAAACAGCCGCTTAAATTCTCCAGGATGGGGGGTCAACAGCGTAAAGGCTTTTCGTTGGGAGAGAGTGGAGATAGTCCCCAATTGCGCTAAGGCATTTAATCCATCGGCATCTAAAATTAAGGGCCGATCGCTTTCTAAGACAGCTTGGACCACTTCCATCCCATCCAGGGTCAAGCCACAACCACAGGCGATCGCACCAAAGGAACTCAAATCAATGCTATCCGGCAAATGAGTGATCGCCCCGGATGGAGTTTCAGGACATCCAACAACCAACGCATCTGCTAATTGCTGACTCATGTAGGGTTTGAGGGACTGGGGAACGGCGATCGTTAACATTCCCACCCCCGATGCCTTAGCACCTAATCCGCATAATAGGGCCGCACCCATATAGCGTTGCGAACCACAAATTGCCAGAAGATGTCCTTCCTTATACTTGTGGGTCAATTGGGGACGAGGAAGCGGGAGATGAGCGAGTGCCACCGCTGAGGTAATCCGGTGGATGGGATTGCGATCGCCTAACACTGCCTGAATATCTGCCAAAGGGATATTAAAATCAATTAATTCCGCTTTCCCCACATAAGCCAACGCTTGATCCTGAAATAATCCTAACTTCCATAATCCTAAGCAAAAGGTATGATTTGCCTGAATTGCCGTTCCTAAAACTGCTCCCGTATCCGTATGCAAACCCGAGGGTAAATCAATACTAATTACGGGTTGAGACTGTTCATTCAATCGGTTAATTCCTGTCAGAATCTCCCCCGAAATTGACCGTTCTAATCCAAATCCAAATAATCCATCAATAATCAAATCGCAATTCAGGAGGGGTTCGATTGTGTCAAAAATTTGGATACCCAAACTTTCCACATATTTTCCATGCTGCCCTGTTAACTCTTTACATTGAGAAAGCGGGCGATAAATTAGCACCTCATACCCCGCAAAATGTAACTCTCGGGCCACAACCAAAGCATCTCCACCATTGTGACCGGGACCCACCAAAACCCCAACTCTCCCGACTTGGGGACGAGGATATAGCGCAACTACCCGCTTAAAAATAGCTTGGGCAACCTTTTCCATTAACGCAGGTACCGGCATTCCTGCGGCAAAAATTCGTCCTTCAATAGCGCTCATTTGCGCTGACGTCACGATGAATGGGTCAAGCTGAGTTGGGCGATTTTGGGGTAGGGTCACGGTCCTATTTTCTGAATGGATAACTGATAGAGTGTTTAAAAGCCAGGGTTTCAACCAGGGGGAACATCTGACTATCGATTTGCATTGCGATCAATCATATTGATGGACGCGAGCATCAATGCCAAAATTACGAATATAGCCGCTTTCTTGTTGAGCGGTGATGCGATTGGGGTAAGGTCCGATCGCCAAATGAGGTCCAAAAGGAACCGTGCGGACAGAGATTTCTTGGGAGGCAATTCCGGCAGTGGTTAATTGACTGGTAATCCGGGAAAAATCATTCGGGTTACCCGGAATTACGACAAAATAGGGATTAGAAATACCCAAAGAGCCACCGGGACTACCCACCGTTGCGATCGCCGCAGACATGGGTTCAATCGTCTCGATCGCCGAGCGAATTCCAACCAATAACTCTAATTCTCGCGCTCGTCGATAAGCATTAGAGTTATTCACAAACATCCCCGCTTGAATCACAGTTTTTCCATCCCATTCCTTGATAAATGCCTCTGGTTCCACTAACTGAACTTGGGCGAGTACCACCGGGTTATTCGTGGGGATATAGACTACATAACGCTTAGAACTAGGTAGCGCAGGCAGCGGGGGTGGGGCTGGAGGGAGTTCAAACTGGGGAATCGGTCCCGGGTAGAAAGGCGGTTGCTGTGCAGGAACCACAAGTTGTGGCAGGGGTTGCGGCTGTTGTTGGGGAAATTGTTGAAGGGTGGGAAGGGGGGAAAGGGTTTGAGCGATCGCCCCTTCTGAAGGCAGCAGGACCTCACCGGCGACTCCCACCGTTAAACCGAACCCTAAAATCGCTCCTAAGCAGTTGAAAGGCGATCGCGCCGAACTCCTTTCACCATTCCTAGAACTAAACAAACCGAATCGTAGATTTTCCATACCGGGATATCCACTCACCAAGCAGAATCATGAGATTTTTAGCCACTCTAGCACAGGAAAATAAAGCCATTTTCCAAAAGCACCAAAAATCTACAAGAATTTGACCATGAATTCAAGCGGGATCTGTTAGCCTAGAAATAGATTATTATTGTCTGGCCGAATTGTGTAGATAGCGGCCTTTTATAGGATTTTATGAGCAAAGTCGTCGTTGGCCTCTCCGGCGGAGTAGATAGTTCTACCGCAGCCGCCATCCTACATCATCAAGGATATGAAGTCATTGGTCTTACCCTGTGGTTAATGAAGGGGAAAGGTCAATGCTGCTCTGAGGGGATGGTCGATGCTGCTTCGCTTTGTGAAGAGTTGGACATTCCCCATCACATTGTTGATACTCGCCAATTATTTCAAGAAAAAATTGTCGATTACTTAGTGGCGGGGTATAGTGCCGGGTTTACTCCGTTACCCTGTTCCCAGTGCAATCGGGCTGTTAAATTTGGCCCCATGTTAAGTTATGCCCAAGAAGAACTAGGAGTTGACAAAATTGCGACGGGACACTATGCCCGAGTCAACTATAACGAAGAGAGCGGACGGTATGAATTACTGCGCGCTGTTGATCGCAATAAAGATCAATCTTACTTTTTGTATGACTTAACCCAAAAATTGCTGGCGGGATGTATGTTTCCCTTGGGTGAAATTACCAAAACAGAAACGAGGCGGATTGCAGCAGAGTATGGACTACAAACTGCTGAAAAGCCGGAAAGTCAAGACTTATGCTTAGTGGAAGCCCACGGGTCCATGCAGACCTTTTTGGAACAGTACATTCAGCCTCAAAAAGGGGATATTGTCGATGTCCAAGGGAAGGTGCTTGGACAGCATGACGGCATCCATCGCTACACCATTGGACAGCGCAAAGGGATTGGAGTTGCGGCAGCGGAACCCTTGTATGTAGTGGCATTGGATGCGGTGAAGAATCAGGTGATTGTGGGCG
Organism: uncultured Oscillatoriaceae bacterium; assembly: GCA_965650385.1. Taxonomy (GTDB): domain Bacteria; phylum Cyanobacteriota; class Cyanobacteriia; order Cyanobacteriales; family Laspinemataceae; genus Laspinema. Next base: position 19,823 of record CBFGOM010000093.1, on the reverse strand, counting down.
ATCGCGAGTCAGCGACGGAACCCAGTTTTACCGTCGATCGGGTCAATTGGGTCTCGATCGCCCCTCCAACGGCACCGATTCGGGCGGAAGTTCAGATTCGGTATCGGACCTCGCCGGTTCCGGTGACGGTGATTCCTGAAGATTGGGGACATCGCGCCAAAATTGTGTTTGATGAACCGCAGTTTGGTGTAACCCCTGGACAAGCAGCAGTTTGGTACGACGGCGATCGCGTTTTAGGTGGGGGGATTATCGAACAGTTGTCCGACGGCGATTGAACCAGAATTTAACCAGCAACGCTCCCTTCCTCTGCCCTTGCGCGTAAAAAGCGCGTAAAAATTTAAAAGCCCTAATATTAACAACCCGGGTTGTTAATATTAGGGCTTTTTTGGCATGAAGGCGATCGCACCGAATCAAGGCGTGTCAAACGTCCCAGATACCAGTATGATAAAAAATTAGCAAAGCTTAAGAATTGAATTCTAGCTAAAAGAGGGATCGTTTTGACTCAACATACAGATGCGATCGCCCCCCACGGCGGTCACTTGATTAATCGGATCGTCAGCTCCGCCCAAAAGCAGGAATTTCTCTCCCAAGCTGAGACCCTGCCGCGTCTGCAACTGAGCGATCGCGCACTCTGTGACCTTATCCTAATTGCTATTGGTGGTTTTAGCCCCCTGACGGGCTTCATGGATCAAAAAGACTATGATCCCGTCGTCACGGATATGCGGTTGGCGAATGGTCTCCCCTGGTCCGTTCCGATTACCCTGCCCGTCACAGAAGAAATTGCTGAACCCCTGAAAGAAGGGTCCTGGATCCGCTTAGATGACCCAAGCGGCAAATTTGTAGGCGTCCTGGAACTCACCCAAAAATACCGCTATAACAAGGCTTTAGAAGCCGTTAACGTCTATCGCACTGAGGACCTCAATCATCCTGGCGTCAAAGTCCTCTACGAGCAAGGACCCATCAATCTAGCCGGACCCATTTGGTTGCTTGAGCGCGAAGCTCATCCCCAATTTCCAAATTACCAAATTGACCCGGCTCAATCTCGCGCCATGTTTCGGGAACAGGGGTGGAAATCCATCGTGGCTTTCCAAACCCGCAACCCCATCCACCGGGCCCATGAATATATTACAAAATGCGCCTTGGAAAGTGTGGATGCGTTATTCCTGCATCCCTTAGTCGGGGTGACCAAAGGGGATGATATACCCGCTGATGTCCGGATGCGCTGTTATGAAATTCTTATGGAAAAATATTATCCGAAAGACCGGGTAATTTTAGCCATTAACCCCGCAGCGATGCGCTATGCCGGACCTAGAGAAGCCATTTTCCATGCCTTACTCCGGAAAAACTACGGCTGTACGCATTTTATTGTGGGTCGGGATCATGCCGGTGTAGGGGATTATTACGGAACCTACGACGCTCAACATATTTTTGATGAGTTTGAACCCGGGGAATTAGGAATTGTGCCGATGAAGTTTGAGCACGCTTTCTTCTGTAAGTTGACCAAGAGTATGGCAACGACAAAAACCAGTCCCAGTAACCCGGATCAACGGATTCATCTGTCAGGAACGAAGGTGCGCGAGATGTTACGCAATGGGGAGTTACCCCCGCCGGAGTTTTCCCGTCCAGAAGTGGCCGCTGAACTCGCCCGGGCGATGCGGGTGTCTGTGGAGTCTTACTAAGTAAGCCTTATCCGGCATTCAAAGGTCTATAAATTAGGACCAGAAATCGGGTTTCTGGTTCTCTAGCTTAGGGACAAGGCACTGCCTTGTCCTCCCCTCACCAGAAGGGGCGATCGCCTCGCGATGAAACCGCAGTTAGACGAAGGGGAACCAAAATCCCTCCTTTTGGTTTGGCCCGATCGCGATGGAAGGGGTATCATAGACTCAAGAGGAAAATAATTTTCGGCCTCAACCGTGCAAAACAACCGCTCAATTTTTGTTACTTTATCTCTCTTGAAACATGGAAAGGGCAGAAAAAGATAAAGTAAAAGAACGCCAGAATAATATTAAAAGAAAAATGGCGATCGCCGAGAAGATATGAGCAGAATTAACCAAAAAATGATGCAAAGTTGAGATCGCTTTGCCAAACTCTCTTAACAAAAGAATATAAAAAATTTGGGTTTGAGGATGAAGATCAGCTTCACTCAGCCCAAGATAGGCGGAGAGATACGACTAGGGAAAAGAAACCCCCACGGGCGATCGCAACGGATCCCGAGATCAAGTAGCTCTCATGACCCAACTCAGGGAATGGACTCCCGAGGATTAAACCGAGATCAAACCGTGACGAGTCACCGAAGCCAAGAAACTGCCCTTCGGGTTGCCACGAGTCCATTCCCGTTTAAAAATAAGCGTTATAAGGGTAAGAAGGACAATTGAGGGAATGGGACTGAAGCGACGAGAATTTTTACGCAGGGCAAGCGGCATCCTAGCCGGGTTGGGAATTAGCGAGTCCATCATCTGGAAATCTAGCCAGCGCTATTACCAAGCTTTGGCAGCACCCGCCTCTCGCAAGTTAGCGTTGTTAGTGGGGATCAACGCTTATCCGGGCTTAAATGCTCTTTCCGGTTGTGTCACCGATGTGGAACTGCAACGACAACTCTTGGTATATCGGTTTGGGTTTAATCCCCGGGATATCGTCACCCTCACCGATGGACAAGCCACCCGGGCCAATATTGAAGAGGCTTTTGTCAATCACTTGGGACAGCAAGCTACCAATGGGGATTTGGTGGTGTTCCACTTTAGTGGATATGGGCGGCGGATTAATTGGGACCAATCTACTACGGGATTGCAAACGAGTTTGATGCCTGTGGATGGGGGAACCGGCAGTGGGGGACAACCAGCCAATGATATTTTAGAGGCGACGTTGTGGGAACTGTTGCGATCGCTCAAAACCGACCGGGCGATCGCTGTCTTAGATACCAGCTACAGCTATCCAGGGACCAATCTGCAAGGAAATCTCCGAATTCGCTCCCAACAAGGGGTTCCCACGGGTAATCCCAGTGATGCCGAACTCGCCTTTTTGGAAACCATTAGCCCAAAACCTACCTTATTGTTTCCGCGATCGCCATCCTCCCTTAAAGGGGTGGTTTTAGCGGCATCCGGTGCCAATCAACTCGCTACGGAAGGGCGATGGAATGGTTTTAGCGCCGGAGTCTTTACTTATGCCATCACCCAGCAACTGTGGTTAGCGACTCCAGCGAATACACTTCAATCTAGTCTCCAGAAAGCGTCTTGTGCCGTCCAGCAAATTGCAGGTTTTCCTTTACAACAACCCCAACTGTTAAAAACCTTAGAAGCGCCACCGTCTGGGGAAAGGAACAATCCTTCCGATGAAACATTACCGGGTTTTGCCTTTAATCAACCGAGTGCCGAGGGTGCGGTTACTGCTATAGAAGACAACGGTCAAACGGCAGTTTTATGGTTGGGAGGACTGCCGATCCAGGCGATCGACGCGTTAGAAGTCAATTCAATTTTCATCCCAGTTCCTTTAGGGGAAACAGACGCCCTATCCTACCGCTTACAGGTGCGATCGCGAGACGGATTAATCGTTAAAGCGCAAGTCTTAGGGGTTGAAAAATCAAACCCTCAGTCTTCTAACCCGGTGAAAATCGGTCAAGTCGTCCAAGAAGAAGTCCGGACGATCGCCCGTAACCTCAACTTGACCATTGCTTTAGATCCAGGATTGCAGCGCATCGAACGGGTGGATGCCACCAGCGCTTTTGCTGCCATTCCCCGAGTGACTACGGTAATTGCTGGAGAACAACCAGCAGATTATTTATTTGGACGGGCTCAAGAGGCAATGTTGGCGCAACTCCCCAGTTCCGCCTTACCCCTGATTCCCCCTGGGAGTTACGCGCTGTTTTCCCTGGGTAAAAATTTGTTGCTGAATACGATGGGAGAACAGGGAGAAGCGATTAAATCCTCTGCACAACGGTTAGTTCCCCAACTGCAAACCTTACTGGCAACCAAATTATTGCGGTTGACGGCTAATGAGGGGTCTTCCCGGTTGGGAGTGCGGGTCAACTTGGAAACGTTGGGACCGGAAGCGAAGGCGATCGTCCAAAGCGAAACCCGTCGCGCCCCTTGGGAAGCCCCTGAGTTATCTGCAGTTCCCCTAGCGCGGAATGGGAATAGTCCGTTGGGGGTTCCCTTGGGGAGTCGGATTCGCTATCGGGCCTTTAATTATAGCGATCGCCCTTTGTATTGCCTATTATTTTCTTTAGATAACAGTGGCAATGCGGTCGTTCTCTATCCGTCTGATGACCCGACTAGTTCCGGTACTGGACAAACTCAGCCGAGTTTAGAACAAAATCTGCTGCGTCCCGGGGAAACCCTGACCATTCCTACGGGTTCAGGTACAGGATCCTGGGTAGTGCATGGTCAAGCGGGATTAACCGAAACTCAAGTGATTTTTTCATCTAGTCCTTTTGCTAAAACCTTTTCCGCCTTATCTGGTTTCATGCGTCCCCAAGGAGATGCCCAACCCCTGATTCCTGTGACTAATCCCCTAGCGATCGCCCAAGCTATCTTGCAGGACCTCCATACCGCCAGCATTGCCAGTCTCCCCAATACCAACTCTTCCCCCGATCGCTGGGCGCTTCATGTGGATCACTGGGCCACTCTCAGCTTTATCTACCGGGCGATTTAACAGGCGGTTAGAAACCGGGTTTTTCACTCTATCTTTGCCAATTTTTAACAAATTTAGATCAAAAATCCGGTTTCTTGTCCTCGGAATTTAAACCGAGTGGGAGGGGGGGAGATTAAGGCAAAGGTTGTTTCGCTCGTTTCAGTTGTTCTCGTTCGATCGCCTCGAATAAGGCTTGAAAATTTCCTTCTCCAAATCCTGCCGCCTCCTCCCGACGCTCAATCACCTCAAAAAAGAAAGTGGGTTGTTCAAAAATGGGTTGAGTAAAGGTTTGTAGTAACAAAGAATGGGGTGTGTCCAGATGCCAATCTACTAAAATTTTTTTCCTTTGAATTTCCTGCCACTCTGCCGACTCTTCATCAAATCCTAGGCGTTGGCGCAGGGTAGCATAATAAGTAGACGGCACATCAATAAATGAGACTCCTTTTTGTCGTAACTGGGCAACGGTCCCCAGAATATTAGTTGTTTTTAAGGCAATATGCTGAATGCCCGGACCGCGATTGAGTTCTAAAAATTCTTGAACTTGAGAGGTATTGGAGGTCGGTTCATTAATGGGAAATTGGATTAGACTATCTGGGTAGATCATCACTTGGGAGTGTAATCCAGACCGTTCCGTTTGGATTTCAAAAGTTTGTTGACCTCTAAATCCTAGAATGTTTTGATACCAGGTTAGGGCGGTTTTCAAGTCTCCTTTTTCTACATTTAAAACGAAATGGTCAATATTGAGATATAGACTATGAGGGACAGGGGTAGGGTCTGGGAAATAATTACTCTGATAATAAATGAAGTTTTCAGTATCTTCGTCAGTCCAGAAGGGATAAATGTCGGTGGGAATTTTGCCAGTTTTTAGGGTACCACGGGGGGTATAGCGTTGAATTAAGGTATGACTCAGTTCTCCCCATCCGGCAATTTTTGCCCATTTTACGGGGTGAACCGATAGGGGGTGTTTTTGGATGGGTTGTAAGACTTTTGCACCCGCTACAACCGCTTGATTTAAGCAAGATGCTAAATCCTGAACAGTAAAGGCAATATCTGCGACTCCCGGAGGATGGCGATCGAGATATTCCGCCACAGCAGAAGCAACAGACAAGGGGGACGAGAGTGCAAACCGAACTAAACCACTTTGAATCAGTTCTGTGTGAGTTTCGGCGTGGATAAAACTGGCGATCGCTTCAAATCCTAAGCAATCTACGAACCAATCCCGTTGTGCCGTAGCATCTTTAACGTAAAAGTGAATGTGATCGATTTCCATGAATCCGATATCACTGCCCTTAATGACTCTAATGCCCTTTAATTTTACTCGTTTCCTCAAAAAACTGCGGGGTTAAGAACTTCGGGAGACGAGGGCGACTTGATATACTTTCCCCGTTTTCTTTAATTTAAATGTTTTAGATAAATCCAGGAAATGGGTTAATTTACCCTTGATTTGCAAATTTTTCATGACTTGGGTAATCGGAATACCATAGTAAGCATTAAATTCACTGGCTAGGCACGAGAGAGGAATGAAATTTTCGGGTGAATTATCGGCTAATTTTAGCAGTAATTTTATTAAATATTGTTCTAAGTCTACGGGGGTATTGATGACCAAAAAGGAAGAAGAAGTAATTTCTGGGGTCAGAGTCAAGACTTGAGGAGGCGGGCTACGTTTTTCACGGATGATGATTTCACCAGTTTGGGGGGATGGGGTTAGGGAAAATCGCGAACTCGACTGTAAGAATTTACTAAAATTTCCCCCGAGTCCTAACTTTTTAATGATCCAATTTGGATTTTGACCATAGAGTTCTTTAAATTCTGAACCCAACATTCCAGTGGAAATTGCCATTCCTGGATATTTCTTGTGCATGGAGGCGATCGCTCGTTCTAATGCTAGTTCAACTTCTTCTCTGCCCTTAAATCCATTATGACGGGAACCTGGTGGCGTTGTAGAAGGATTTAAACTCATCAATTGCGAGTCCACATCCGGGCTGGATTTTAACTCCAGGCAATCAAATAAAGCAATGTAAAGTTCTGGATCTCCAGGAACTTGATGGATAACAAAATCATTCGGGCGATCGCCGAAGATGTCCCGGGCTTTTTTTCCGGGTTCCGAGGCGATCGCCACTTGAGTCAACGGAATTTGATAACGGTCCTCAAACACCGCACAAACCCGGGAAAATTTAATCCACTGTTTGCCACTTTTTTTTTGTTCACTCTGGAGAATTCCCTTGAATGTTTTAACGCATTCCTCTACTGAAAAAACCGGGCTAATTTCCTCCCTCCCATAACTTTGAGTTTTCCCCGTCTGCGTGTTTAGAACAGTTAAAAATTTTCCCTGTTTGCGAACTAAATATACCGTTAACCCGTGAGTCTGAAGGGTTGTACATAAGTGACTCATCACCCCATCAGATGAACAAACTAATACTTCTTTTGCATTGGGATAGTGAACAAAAATAGACGAACCCACTGTTGCCATTTTCACATCGGCACTATCTTTACCGGGCGGAACATGAATCAGTTCATAATGACGCTTATGGAGTTGAACATCCTTTTTCCCCATCCTTTGCCAATTGGCAAAAGCAATTTTAATTTGCAACTCATACTGACAGATTTGTTTTAAAAAATTTTCTGCTTCTTGATCTAGGGATAAATTTTCAGCATCTAAAAGTAAAATAGCAATTCCCCCTACTGTCCCCTTTTTAAAGGCGTTAAATTGGTGGGCTGCCATTCCCAAAGAAAGGGCTTCGGGCAGATTGAAACCCAAGCGCATGGCAAATTGTTCTAAACTTTGCGCTTCTAGCGCGGATTGAACCGTGACTGTACTGGGTGAAAGCGTCGATCCAGCAGGAACTATTGAATCCGGCAATTTCAATAAAGCGTGAAAATTTTGGATTAATTCTAAAAATTCACAGGATACAAAAAATGGGGGTTTCATGAAAGCTTCTAAGACTTTCATCAATTGGATAATTAAAGTTTCTATAGTTTGATTATTTTTTTTGAGCTCTGTAGCAATTTTCGCCGACAATTTGGCTGTAAAATCTGGGTGATGCCAGGAGTAATTTCTAAATTTTTCATTCAGCCATTCGGGATGGCGTTGATAGGCTATTAAAAGGGTTTTAGAAATTAAAAGACTTAATGGCGCGATCGCCTCTAATAGCTGATTAGCAGTCAAACTCGGATCGTCTCGCATAGCGATTCCCGTAGAAAGTGACAGTATTCCATCATAATAAAAGACGATAGCTCGATTGATGGATAAACATGGCACGAGATTTACGGGAATTCCTGAACCTCTTAGAAACTAGGGGACAACTCCGGCGGATTACCACCTGCGTTGACCCGGATTTAGAGATAGCCGAGATTTCCAACCGGATGCTACAAGCAGGAGGACCAGCCCTCCTATTCGAGAATGTTAAAGGATCAGCCCATCCCGTCGCAATCAATCTCTTAGGGACCGAGGAACGGGTTTGTTGGGCGATGAATATGGAAAAACCCCTCGAATTAGAGGAACTGGGCAAAAAATTAGCACTCTTACAACAGCCTAAACCCCCCAAAAAAATTGCCCAGGCTGTAGAGTTTGGCAAAGTGCTCTTCGACGTCCTCAAAGCAAAACCTGGACGGGACTTTTTCCCCGCTTGTCAGCAAGTAGTGATTCAAGGGGAGGACTTAGACTTAAACCAGTTACCCTTAATTCGTCCCTATTGCAAAGATGCAGGCAAAATCATCACCTTGGGATTAGTGATTACTAAAGATTGTGAGACGGGAACTCCCAATGTTGGCGTGTATCGCTTGCAGTTGCAATCTCACAATACCATGACGGTGCATTGGCTATCGGTACGCGGTGGGGCCAGACATTTGCGAAAAGCCGCAGAACAGGGTAAAAAACTCGAAATTGCGATCGCCCTCGGTGTCGATCCTTTAATTATTATGGCCGCTGCCACCCCCATTCCCGTAGACCTTTCCGAATGGTTATTTGCTGGACTCTATGGCGGTTCTGGGGTCGCCCTCGCCAAATGTAAAACTGTAGATTTAGAAGTACCTGCCGACTCAGAATTTGTCCTAGAAGGCACCATTACCCCGGGAGAAGTCCTCCCTGATGGACCCTTTGGCGACCACATGGGCTATTATGGCGGGGTTGAAGATTCTCCCTTGGTCCGCTTTCACTGCATGACCCATCGTCAAAATCCGGTGTATCTCACCACCTTTAGCGGACGTCCCCCCAAAGAAGAAGCCATGATGGCGATCGCTCTCAATCGAATTTATACCCCCATTTTGCGCCAACAAGTCTCAGAAATTGTAGACTTTTTCTTACCAATGGAAGCCCTAAGTTACAAAGCGGCCATTATTTCCATTGATAAAGCTTATCCCGGCCAAGCTAGACGGGCTGCCTTAGCCTTTTGGAGTGCCTTACCCCAGTTTACTTACACCAAATTTGTCATTGTGGTGGATAAAGATATTAATATTCGTGACCCCCGCCAAGTCGTTTGGGCCATTTCCTCTAAAGTTGACCCCGTGCGCGATGTCTTTATTTTACCCAATACTCCCTTTGATAGTTTAGATTTTGCGAGTGAGAAAATTGGCTTGGGCGGACGCATGGGTATCGATGCGACCACCAAAATTCCTCCCGAAACAGAACATGAATGGGGAGAACCCTTAGAGTCCGATCCGGAGGTGGCAGCACAGGTTGATCTCCGGTGGGCGGAGTATGGTTTAGCTGATTTAAAATTAGCAGAAGTTAACCCCAACTTGTTTGGATATGACATTAATTAATTGCCTTGAATTCGTTCGGACTTGAGTAACTGTTTTACCCTGTTCCACCTTCTCTCATTGACAGGATAAAAACTCTAATCTGACTCGGCAAATACAGGCTAAGTTAACGAAAGCCTTTGCTCCTTTCTGTTAAACCACTCACGTCAAGCGGTTCCGCTAGTAAGCAGTTCCCTCAAGATATTTCGTACATTTTCTTAGGGAGTGTAAGAGATCTGGTTAGCCCCAAAATCGCGAACCAGCTACCTTACATTCCCTAAGTTCTGTAACTGCTAGTTGTATTTGAAATCAGCTATCTTAAAACACCAGGAAACCCTTAAAAAAGAGCGGGTAAAAACCCCATTACATAGGGAAGAGAAACGTGCTGAATGGATACAAATTTTGTGAAAAAACTTACTTATCTTCTCCCACCTCTTTGGCGTGACTAGAAATCAAGTCAGATTTTTGCCCAACTCCTGACCTTGGTTTAAACCCTCTAACTTGGCACTTCTCTCGAAATCGAGTATCATCATTTTTAAGAAAAAAAATAAAAAGGGCTTTTTGTATCACTTGGGTGAGAAGATGGCGTGCAGTCAACAAAAATCAAAGCAAGACTGGGTGAATTGTGAACCAGCTTCGGTGGAGCAGAGTCACCCCAGAAGAACTTAGGGAGTCTCTCCACAATCGGTCTAATACAGGGTTTCAAGCTAACGAAGGTCCAGCCAACAGTATCCGTGTGAAGACAACCAGGCACAAACTGCATCTATCCCAAAATCATGAATGATTCTACGTCAATCTTTAATAGAGGTATAGACTCCTATGGGGAGATAGACCCACTTTCAGGGGAGTTTTCCCCCAGATCCGATCAAGAATCACTATCTGATGGGGATGCACTGCCGCAGAGCCTGTCTGGTGATTTACCAGCGTCGGCGGAAGGGAAAACAATTAGAATTTGGCAGGATAATTTAGACTGTCTCAGTCGGTTGGGACGGGGGACAAAACTGTTAATTGCAGCCGTTGAACCTCAAAATTTCACTCTTTGTTATGGGAATGCAGCTTTGTGTCAACTCGCAGGAATTGCGCCAACGAGTCTGGATCAACAAAGCGAGGATGATCGTCCAATGTTGTTGCATCACTTGCTACAGGTGCATCTAAGTGAAGGCGATCGCCAGAGTCTGGAACAGTTATATCGGCGTCAGGTGCTGTTGAGAATTCTGGGCGATCGCTATGGAATTGATCTCAAGAGTCAGTTAGGCTGGGATGAACCGGCGATCGTTGGCTTTAATAGCCCGAACTACTCCGAACCGAGGATCATCGAGTTTTGGGTGAATACAGAAGGACTTAAAATTATTCCCCAAGATCCTGCTCAGGATGAGTTTGCAGATTTACGCTTAGAACAGCACTCCAGACCCGAAAATCTAGCAAGCCTTACGGACCTCTGTACCCTAGAAAGCTTAGAACAGCGAGTCTGTTGGGAAAATTATTGCATTGAAGGGTTACTGCTTCTCGAAGGGGTAGATGTCACGATTCGGGAGACCATTCGGCAGATTTCCCGGTTACTCATTAATACCCACTCGATTTTACGTCCCGATCGCTTTCGGCAAATTAATCAGCACCTCAAATCCCTGTTTAGATGTGACAACAGCTTTATCCTCAGTACAGAACGAGATCCCGTCCGCCTGTTTGTAGAAACTGAATCAAAACACTTGAGCGTCACCAGTTATGCTCTCGACTCCCTCCAAGGGTCCCACTTTCTTCAAGCCGCAGAAGCCAATCGCATCTGGAATGTCACGGATTTAAGTGCGGATTGCACTGGGGAATGCGAGCAGCATCTGGTGAAGGCGGGAGTGCGTTCTTTGTTATTAATCCCTCTCGTGGTTCAGGTGAGTGGCAATAATTCCGGGTTAGCAAAGCGATCATCCTCCCAATCTCAGCAAATGGTCGGATTAGTGGGGTTAACGAAAGCTCATCCCCATCACTTCCATCCCATCGATATTCGTCGTGCAGAGGAACTGGTTGCACCGTTTACTGTGGCATTGCGCCAAATTGTCCAACAACAGTTGACCCAATTTACTAACATTCATCCCTCTGTAGAATGGCGGTTTATCCAAGAGTTAGAACGGCGCAGTTGGGGATTGCCACCGGAGGCGATCGTCTTTCCAGAACTTTATCCCTTGTATGGAATCTCGGATATTCGCGGGTCTTCTGACGAACGCAACCGAGCGATTGAAGCTGATTTAATTCAACAGTTTCATTTAGGATTAGCTATTGTAGAAGCGGTTTGTGCTGCTGAAAAACAGAGTTTTGTAGAACAACTCAGACTGGATTTGTTAGAACGCATTCAAGGGATTCAACGGGGGATTACTGTGGATGGAGAAGTCACAGTGATCGACTATTTGAAAGAGCATCTGGAAGGGTATTTTGACTATTTTTGCCACTGTTCTCCCTTAGCTGCTGAGGCTGTTGAAATCTATCGAGCCGCTTGTGATAATGAACATGAGTGTGTTTATGTGGCGCGATCGCGCTATGACGAGACCGTTAATCAAATTAATGCGCGCTTAAGAGACACTTGGGAGATTTGGCAGGAGAAAATGCAGAAAATCATTCCCCATTACTGTGATGTGGAATGTAGTGATGGTATTGATCACATGATTTATGTAGGGGCAGCCATTAATCCCTCCTTTTCACGGTTTCATTTGCACAGTTTACGCTATGAACAACTTCGGGCCGTTTGTGACTGTGCACGGGTAGCCTTAAGAATTCAAGCTGATTACCAAACCACCCTTGAAGTCACCCATTTGGTTTTGGTACAAGATTGCACTGTCGATATTTTTCATGATGAAAAGACCGAGAAACTTTTTGATGTTCGCGGAACCCGGGATACTCGTTATGAAATTGTGAAAAAACGAATTGACAAAGGAGTAGAAGCGCAAACCGGCGATCGGATTACCCAACCCGGGATGTTAACGGTAGTCTACGCAACCAACAAGGAATGGGAAGAATATGAACAGTATTTGCGTTATTTGGCGAGGGAAGGTTGGGTAGCCGACAGAATTGATTTTGGCACCGTCGAACCGCAACCCGGAGTCTCTGGTCTCAAATTTGCCCGGGTTCGCATTCTACCCGAATCGAATTCATTGCCCGATCTGGCACTCAATGGCTCCCCCTATCCTGGCGAGTGAGGGGGTGGCGATCGGCGTTTTTTTGAGGGATTACAAACCCGGTTTCTTAGCAAAAATACTGATTATTTAGCATCAAAATTAAGGCCAGAAACCCGGTTTTTTGTCCTCCCGATTTGATCCAGTACCAATGCCCGACGGTCTTAGTACAGTAGCGGGAAAACAACCCGGTTTCTTGACCAAATCCTAACCCCTTCACCACAAAGAGGGGCCAAAAACCCGGTTGATGGTCCCTGGGTTCTTAAAACTGAACCCATGCTCTAGGAAGACACAAAAGATCCAAAAGATCCAGATGAAAGATCGAACCGTGTACCCCCAGACTTCTTGAATTTTTACAAGACCGAACTGACACAGAATCATCGATGATTGATGAGGCATCAAGGGTTGGGATCTACGGGGTTGCCCCTCCCCATAGTCTCAGTGCCTAAGTCCTAAAATTAGGATCGGGGCAAACCCTCGCGCCCCTCTCAACTCTGACCGATTGACAGCATTATGACATTTAGTCGATTTTCCAACCTTCCTCGGGTAATAGACGGCAACCTTTCAATCCCAAAGCGGGATTTTTTCGATAGTCTTCTTCTGGAATCCAAACCTGGACGGTTAAATCAGATTCTACCGAGTAGATGTATTCGGCATTGGGGTCATAAGTCATGCTGACTTTCAGGTTAGAGAAATCATCTTCACAGATTTCAAAGCCGAAACGAACTACAATCTGGGCTACTAAGCACTCCGGTGTATCGTGGTATTCTCCAGCCGCCTCTCGTTCTTGGCAAAATTTACCTAGAAAGGGTTTGAGAATGCGTCGAACTTTGTCCGGCGCTCCATTTCTACTGGCATAGATAATTGCCGGATTTCCTTCTACAACGATTTGACAGGGTATAGACATGGGTGTGATTCCTACTCGTTCGGAAACGGTGCCAAGACTTGCGGTACCGTTATCAACATAATATTTTGGCCTAAAGCCACCCCGTGCCGTTCATTTACACCGATGAAATTTTTACCAAGTCGTAAAAGACGACCCTTGATATAGCCGTTTTAACATCGATGATCTATTCGTGAGTGGAGGATGATTGGGCGTGAATGCAGCAGAACAGGTGAAAAATTTTGAACTTGCCAGCAAGATTGCAGCAGTGGTTAATCTTTTTGAGTTACAGTTTCCTGACGCACGGGCGGATTTGAAACCGTGGGTGAATGACCCGAATACTCAGGAACTGGTGGATCCGGATTCGATTGACATTGGATTTCACTTTCCCGGTTGGAGTCGCTCATTGCAAAGTCGGAGTATTTTAGTGCAAATCCGATTTCATGAGGACCCCTTGGATGGCGATCGCCGGGCGATCGGTGTGGAATCAGCCGGTTATGACCATCAAGGACAACAATGGCGATTTTCCACGGTGGAAAACTGGCGCTTTGTAGGGTCAACGGAGCCAATTGCTGAGGTACAGGATAAGTTGAAAACCTTTTGTCAGCAAACTTTTGAGTTGTTTAATGGGTAGTTTGGGATGGGGAGATGGGGAAGATTGGGGAGTACCTTTTTTGTCATGACTGAAGCCGTGACAGGGGCCTTCTGCGGCTATGCCGTTTGCCTGGTTCGGGGACTGGCGGCATAGCCTTCAAGAGTGCGTGAGTCACTTCAACCCAGTCACCAGGACATCAGCCCGATCTCTCCCCTTCCTTATCTTTTGTATTTAAGGAGAAATAGCCTCTTCTTCGTCAGCTTCTAGTTCCCGCTCACGTCCATTGTAGTGGCGATCGCCATAGTCCCAGGTGCTGTTTTGTCCTTGAACGCCGTTAGCAATAATCCCCAGGACTCTGGTATTGCCCGTTTGCAGTTCCGCGATCGCTTGCTGGATGGCAGGTTTTTCCGTTTGACCCATGCTGACGACTAACCCAATTCCATCAGTATAGGCAGCCAAGACTCGACCATCTACAACCCCTAGCAGGGGTGGGGTGTCATAAATCACCAGGTCAAATAAAGCGTGCCATTGCTGCATCAGGTTGTGCATTTTTTCAGAAGACAACAGCCGGATGGGGTCTGGGGGTGTCGCACCGGCAGTCAGGATGAAAAGATTGGGTTCTACAGGCGATCGCTGAATGGCTTCATTCATATCCATTTCCGTCGCAATCAAATGGGTTAACCCTTGACGGTTCGGTAATCCCAATCGTTTGTGTACTTGGGGCCAGCGTAAGTCGGCATCTACAAGTAATACCCGCTGTCCCATTGAGGCAGCAGCTTCAGCGAGATTGACGGCTACCGTAGATTTACCTTCGGCAGGAATTGCGGAGGCGATCGCCACAGAGCGCAGAGGTTTACCAGGAGTCAAGAAACGAATATTGGCATTTAGGGCGCGGAATGCTTCCAAAAAGCCAAAATCGCGGACATCTTGGAAGCCAGCACTGCCACGAGCATCCGCAGAAGGAAGGGCAACCGAGCGATCGCTCGCTGGTATCAACCCTAAAATCGGCAAACGTGTAGCATCTTTTAAGTCTTCTGGAGAATGGAAGACATTATCCAAGCGCTCTGCTAATAATGCCGCCCCAAATCCCAACATCAACCCCAACATTGCCCCTAAAACCAGGTTCCGAGGCAGACTCGGCGAAACCGGAATCAACTCCCCGTCTTGGTCCCGAGGAATTGTTGCTTGGGAAATGATTTCCCAGGGCACTTCTCGTTCCGCTGCATCTACTCGTAACCCTTCTCTACGGGCTAATAATTCTGTCAGAGTAGTGTTAGCAATTTGGAGTTCTCGCTGCAAATCCGTGTACTGGCGGAGAATTACCGGAAATTGTTCGCGGTATTCACTTAACATTTTTGCCGCTTCCCCGAGCACTTGATTTCGTACCTGGAGGACTTGAATTTGGCTGGCTGCTTTGACCATTTCCTCAATCAATCCAGTGCGAATTGTGTTCTGAAAGGGAGCTTGAGGGTTGCCCACTACACCACCGGGTAACTGACTCCCTAATACTTCTGAAGCTTCCTGTCCTAAGAGTAATTCGATAGTTCGTCGCTCTTCTAAGAGAACTTGGACTTGGGGTGAGTTGGGAGTAAACCGGGTGGATTCAGCGGCAATTTTATTTTCGAGTTCTTTGAGCCGATTGAGTCGAGCTTGATAGGTGGGAGCTTCACTTAAAACTGAAGCAGCGATCGCTGTCCCCGGTTCTAGTCCAATTTGTCGCCGCAACGTTTCATACAATTGTTGCTGCTGAACCAGTTGAGCTTGGGCATCTAATAGCTGGTCATCTAATTTAGTGAGTTGTTGCGCCAGTTGTTCCCCTTGTAACTCGGGTTCAATTAGGTTGTACTGCTGCCGAAATTTCTGGAGTTGTTCTTGTAGGGTATCCACCCGCTGGCGCAACTGGGGCAGTTGGTCTTCAATAAATTGAATCCCCTGACTAATATTGCTCTTGCGGTCTTCTAAGCTATATCGCAGGTAAGAATTTTGGAGCGTTTCCAAGACAAATTGAATTTTCTCCGGTTCCGGGTCTCGGTATCGGACTTCGAGAATTTTAGTATTTTTATTGAAGCGATCAAGCGCGAGGGGCGGTTTATTGCCCCCAATCAGAGAGGTATAGTCTAGTTCGGGATAGCGAGCTTGGATCTGCTGAACGATCGGGTCCATCAGTTTGGGACTTTGTAAAACTGCCAGTTGGCTATCATAATCCAACCCCGAACTTTGTCCTTGCAGAAATTGTCCTCCGAGACCCCCTGTCAGTGCAGAAATCCGAGAAAAATTATCATCTTGACTGGTGACGGGCTCCACCAAAATTTGAAACTTGCCTTCATACTCAGGGGTTTGGTTGGCAGTCCAGACAGCAACACCACCAGTGACGAGAGTCGCAACGCCCAGAATCACAAAGGCTCGACGACGAATCACGGCAAATAGCTGACCGAGGTCCAATTCTTCCTCATCTGGATCCTGGAATTCAGCCATATAAGGCATCGGCACGAACTGTGACGGATTGCCTGGTTGGTGAAGAGTTAACGGCTGAGGATTGGGTGCGCTCTCCATGTCAATCTTGGGTGATGGTGTGTTCCTTCGTATCGTAGCAGTCTCGTTAGAGGATTGTGGCATTAATGAGGAAAGGTTATTTGAGAACCCTAGCGATCAGGTCCTCAACCTTTCCTTGAAAGCTTCTAAATGCTGCTACAGTCTTCGATAGAGTAGGACAGTTAACGGCTTTCTGGATCAAATTTGTGGCTAATTCGCAGAAATTTTTTCAAGAAACCCACTTTGTCTTCCCATACTGTACACAAGCCCTAGAACACTGTACACAAGCCCTAGAACAAATTAAAAAATCGCAAGATTCCAAACAGTGAGAATACGGAATTGGTCACTTGCCCGATCGGGCTGACTCTATCTCCGAATTTAGCTAACCCGGTACGTCCAACCACAATCACATCATTATTTCGTAGAATGGGGTTAGTCCCTTCATCAAGTCCCTGCGCAAAATCAATAGGAATGGTTTGCCGAGACACCGTGCCGTTGGGGTTTAACCGAATGAGTTCCACTTCATCCTTTTCCGCCCGGGTATTATTAAATCCTCCCGCTACCAAAATCGCCTGGTTTAACGAAGCATTGGGAGGTAATTCCACCAGTCCAGGTTCCTGAATTTCACCCACAATATTCACTTGAATCCGATTGGGGGAGAAACTCGCCGTTGCCAGTCTGGGGGCTTCGGCTAAATCAATATTAGTGGCGGTTTGGACCACAATTGTATCCCCTTGTTGCAGCAGAACATCTTGGTTCAAGTTGCCATTTTCCAAGAGTTCCCACAGATTGACATCAATAATTTGTTGGGTCCCATTGTTGCGTTGCCGTAGAACTTGAATCCGACGAATATCAGCAGTCGGGGTAATGCCACCAGCAATTTTGATGGCTCGTGTGACTGTAGGAAGTCCCACAATTTCACCGCCAGTATTGGTGGTGTTCAGATTCTGGGCGTCCCCAGTGGCACTGACATCCTCCCCGGAAACCGTATAGGTTCCAGGACGATTGACCTCTCCCACGATCGCAATATTCAGGGGAGTTGAGGTACTCGCCGCAAAGTTAGCCGTGGCAATGCGAGCCGTTTCTAATGGATTGGGGTTACTTGCAGTTGGCACTTCAATCGTATCCCCTTGTTGGAGAATAATATCTTGGCTGAAATCTCCGCGATCAAGCATTTCCCATAAATTCACTACAATCGTTTGAGGAGAACCAGCTTTCGGGCGACGGTTGACCCGGATTTCGCGAATATCTGCGGATAAAGTGACTCCCCCTGCCGTTTGCAAGGCACGGGTGACTGTCAGGAGTCCCCCCGCTTCGTCCACTCGCGTTATAGTATATGAGCCTGGACGAGTAACTTCTCCAGACACAGCAATATTGACCGGTTGATTTGGACTACCTGCAAAACTGGCTTCAGCTAATATGGTAGATTCTGCGGCATTAAAGCCTGTGCCGGTAGGGACATAAATGGTATCCCCTTGTTGAAGAATAATATCTTGGCTGAGATCTCCTTGGCGCAGCAATGCCCAGAGGTTGACTGGGATCCGTCGTGCTGGACCTGCCAAGGGTTGGCGCAACACTTGAATTTCGCCTAGCTGGGCTGACTGTGTAACCCCACCCGCAGTTTGTAAAGCTCGGGTTACAGTTAACAGTCCCCCTGTCTCATCCATTCTCGTAACGGTGTACGAACCGGGACGGGTGACTTCACCCACTACGGCAATATTAACCGGTTGGCTGGGGTCCCCAGCAAAATTGGCCTGGGCTAATCGAGCCGATTCTGCGGGACTAAATCCACTGCCGGTGGGCACATAAATCGTATCTCCTTGTTGGAGAATAATATCTTGGCTGATATCTCCGTTTAGAAGCTGCCAGAGATTTACCGATAGGATTTGGGCTGGTCCCGATTTAGGTTGTCGTCGCACTTGAATCTGACCCACCTCTGCGGATTGGGTTACTCCTCCAGCAGTTTGTAAGGCACGGGTTAGGGTCAGGAGTCCCCCAGTTTCAGTGTCTCCTGCTACGGTGTAAGAACCAGGTTTATTAATTTCCCCAACTACAGCAATATTGATTGGTTGAGAGGAATCCCCGGAAATGCTGGCTTCGGCAAGCTGACGTGCATCATTGGCATTAATGTTGGGATCGGGAGGAATAAAAATAGTGTCGCCATCACGAATCGTCACATCTTGGCTGAGGTCCCCCAACTGGACTAGAGTAGTGAGGTCGATGGTAATCAGTTGATTTGGCCCCCCTCTAGTCCGACGCAGAAGCTGCACCTGACGGATATTGGCTGTGGAGGTAATGCCTCCGGCCTTTTCAATGGCTGTGGTGATTGTGGGCCTTTGGCTACCACCGACCTCATTCATAGGGATGATATAGGACCCAGGTCGTCTGACTTCTCCAGAAATACCAACTTGAACAGGACGACGCTCCATGAGAGAGATAGTCAGAAATTCCGGTCGTTGTAGGTAGGGAGCATAGAGGTTTCTGAGTCTGCCAGCAGCTTGTTCTAAGGTTAGTCCTTCTACGGAAACGCTGCCGACTAAGGGCAGATTTAAGGTGCCATCGACTAAGACTTGGTGTTGTCCATTTTCTCCGCTGTATTCGGGGACGTTAAAAATATCGATTTGAATGCGATCGCCAGGACCAAGGGTATAGGCTTCTTGGAAGACTGCTCCCTGGGCTAAGAGTCGGGATTCGGTTCTTGGTACTACCGATGGCTGTGCAATTGCCGGGAGTGCCGTGATCAGGGCGATTAACATTGAGAAGGTCAACCTAGAGAATGACTGGGCGATCGGTGAACTGAGGTCCTGTCTGCTGGACCAAAGATAAGAATGAGATGGGGTAGAAGAGGACTCTAGACTGAACATATTTTTAAAAATGGATTGGTCACTTAATAATTTATGTAGGGAAACGGGAATTGAGCAATGATGGGGGTCGATATAGAACCTCGGATTTTTTCGGAATCATGCCCGACTAATAGATCAACTTGGAAAAGTAGAATATGATACCCGAAATGGATTGGAGGTCCGAAACCCAAAGCCATTGAGAGCAGGGCGATCGCCCTACGTTATCAGGTGATCCCGCTTAAGTTCAACTAGATATGAGGTTTTCATCCCATTCTACATGGCGAAAATTTCTCCTCCTGAAGCTTAAGCCTCAAGATCGTCTTTCATAAAACCATTACGGTAGAGTAACGCTATCACTGGCCGCACTTCTTCCCTCTACAGGCAGACTCGACAACAAAGTTGCTTCATTTTTTCCAGAGCTGTTCAGTTTTGAAGGGCCAAGACCCTTA
>CBFGOM010000092.1:0-25116 GCA_965650385.1 uncultured Oscillatoriaceae bacterium | reverse complement strand
ACTACTGCCTAACTTGGAGAGTAGCTCCCAATATATTGGTAAAGCATGATTTCCCCAAATGATTGTTACCATTAGGAGATTTCGGTCTCTCCATTGAGTGCGGTCGAGAGCAACCGCTACATAGTTTTTGGTTTTAAATCTTAATTGGGAGGGGTGTCTCCGTTGCGCTCTATTTAATTTTTTCTCTCTAAATTCAGATTTTAAAGCTGCCTTGATTATCGGAAACCAGAGTAACTTGCTGCACAGCTGGGGGAGTTCCAGAAATCGCTGGATATTTCGGATTCGACTCTTGTATTTAATAGGTTGTGGAAAGAAGTTGGCGAGAGTTGATAATCTGACGTTTCGATAACTTTGAAGCATCAGAACTAAGATTTCTAAGGTCTTTGCTTGACTCTCACTCAGATGAATGCGTAATAACGAGTGGTATAATGTCTTTAACATTTTTGGTCAGGGTGGCTCCAAGGGCCACCCGCTTTTTGACGACTTCTCCATTATCTCAAACAATTGCCCCGTCTGGGTTTGACCTCCGTTGTCACCCTCTCAGGTCCCTTGGTTAATTTATTGGTGGGTATTCCTGATGCTGGGGGCAATTGCTTTAACCGATGCAAGTCGGGTTTGGGGTTGGTCCCTGATTCTGATTCGGCTATGTCCATTGTGGTTGGGGATTTGTGGAATTGGGTATCTGGGAACTGGATGGGCATTGCAATCGCGCAGTTTCTTTCTCGGAGCTTTCTTCCATTTCTTGGGTCTGGCAATTTTACCGGCCTTGACTCAGTGGCAATATCTGCTGACTGGTTTCATCATCTCTGGGACCTTGCTCCTCTTCTGTGAACGTCGTTGGGATATGCGTCCATGAGCTTTAGTCCCATTTCGCGGGTTCACTGACCCATCACGCCCCTGTTCCATAAGCTGAAACTATAACTTATCCTGAATAAATCCAGAAACCTTGACCCAATCTTCAATAAAATATGAATATGATGAAGGAGCAAAAACACGCAAAACACGCAAAACACGCAGTTAACACGATTTTGGCTCAAACCCATGTACAGCAAGGGTTTTGTCTAATTTAACTAGAAAATAGGGAAGAATTAGGGAAGTGATTTTTTCCCTAATCCAGAACCTATATAAATCAAAAGTTTTGGGAGATGGTTTGACTCCTCATAAGCCCAAGGTCGCAGGTTCAAATCCCGCCTGAGCCATTTACTATATAAGCGTTTCAGCCTCCATCCCATAAGGGTGGGGGCTATTTAACGTCACTCGACAGAATGCGGGTTGTAGCGTTAACTTACTCTATGTAACCGAAAAATTTAAGGAAAGATTAAGGGAAGATTAGGGAAGCCGCAGTAGGTATGAAATCAGATTCAGAATGGTTCAAAGAGATAAACTCAGAACTATAATAGTTCGCGCTGGTGTAACTGTTTGTCACAAGGGCGATCGCCTAGAGCAAGGACCCCCAAGACTCTTACCAGTTTCCAAGATTATCTCAAAACTTGGGAATTGTTTAGCGATCGCCAAAACCTCTAATAACAGACAGGATTTTAGCTACAATCATCAAATCTGAACCAGATTCAAGGGCTAGGAAATGTGCCTGTATTGCTCTCGGGGTGCTTGCTAAGTTTGCTGGTATTGAGGTGGACCTCCAAATCTTATCAAGGAAAATACTCACCACGAACGTTTTACCCAAGTTTGTAGTAACCCCTTCAGGGGTTATCTTTTGATGACTGGGTGAAGGAGTTACTACAAACTTTCTATTTCCCCAGGACAAAGTTCACCAACTTACCCGGAACCACGATCGCCTTTTTAATCTCCTGTCCGGTAATATACTTCTGGGCCACTTCTGACTCCCGGGCATATTGTTCCAACTCTTCGCGAGTTGCTTGTGCAGGAACCTGAATTGTTCCCCGGGTTTTGCCACTAATTTGAATCACTAAGGTGATTTCATCCACCACTAACGCATCCAAATCTACCCTAGGCCAAGATTGCTCATGAACTGAGGTTTGATTGCCAATTTCCTGCCATAATTCCTCGGCAATATGGGGTGCAAAGGGGGCCAACAAAATCAACAGGGTTTTGATGCCTTCGGTATAAATTGCTGAGTTTTTGCAGTCGGCATCGTTCAAGGCATTACTGAGTTTCATCAACTCCGAAACTGCGGTATTAAACTGATACTCCCCGTCTAAATCCTCGGTAATTTCTTTTATCGCTGTATGAATCGCCCGTCGCAATTCTTTTTCAGATTTACTCAACTCCCCTTTCAGTTCTTTGGCAGGAGTGGTTTCTGCATATTCGGTCACCAACCGCCAGACTCGATTTAAAAAGCGGAATTGTCCCTCAACATCGGCATCTTCCCATTCTAAATCTTTTTCCGGTGGCGCTTTAAAGAGAATAAACATCCGCGCCGTATCTGCCCCATATTTTGCCAAGACTTCTAAGGGGTCAACGCCGTTATATTTAGATTTAGACATCTTCTCATAGAAGACTTGTAAGGTTTCTCCCGTTTCTGGGTCTTTGGGGTCACTGGCATTCACTTGGGCGGAAGGAATGTATTTCCCAGTTTGCGGATTTTTGTAGGTTAAACCCTGGACCATCCCCTGAGTTAGCAGGCGTTGAAAGGGTTCATCAAAGTTCAATAATCCCCGATCGCGCAATACTTTGGTAAAGAATCGAGAATAGAGTAAATGCAAAATTGCGTGTTCAATTCCGCCCACATATTGATCCACGGGCAACCAATCATTCACCTGCTGGATATCAAAGGCTTTGTCGGCATTTTGAGCATCGGGATAGCGCAAGAAATACCAAGATGAATCAATAAAAGTATCCATCGTATCAGTTTCTCGTTTTGCCGGTTCTCCACAACTGGGACAAGGGACATTCACCCAACTTTCTAATTGGGATAAAGGAGATAATCCTCGTCCGGAAAAGGCGACATCTTCCGGCAATTGCACGGGCAAATCTTCATCAGGAACGGGGACGGCACCGCAACTGGGACAGTGAATCACGGGAATCGGTGCACCCCAGTATCGTTGACGAGAAATCAGCCAATCTCTGAGGCGATATTGAACTCGCGCTTTCCCCCATTTTTGTTGTTCGGCATAGGTGATAATTTCCCCTTTAGCTGTGGTGGATTCCATGCCATTGAACAGGTCGGAATTAATCACAATTCCGGGTTCGGTATAAGCTTCTTTTAATTCGGCTTTTTCATCGGCAGCATCGGCGCGAACAATCACCTGTTTAATGGGTAAGTTCTGTTCCCGGGCAAATTTGAAATCCCGGACATCATGGGCAGGAACTCCCATAACTGCCCCAGTTCCATATTCATAAAGCACATAATCGGCAATCCAAATCGGAATTTCTTCCCCGGTAAAAGGATTAATTGCTGTTCCTCCTGTAGGAATTCCCCGCTTGGGTTTATCGTCCGCAGTGCGTTCTAATTCGCTTTGATTGCTAACTTCTTGGATGAAAGATTCAACGGCGGCTAATCGGTCTGGAGTGGTAACTTGTCGGGTTAAGGGATGTTCGGGGGCTAAGACTACATAAGTTACCCCATACACCGTATCCGGACGAGTGGTAAAGACGGCAACTTTTTCGGTACTGTTAACAATGGGGAATTCTAAATAAGCGCCGATGGATTTACCAATCCAGTTGGCTTGCATGAGTTTAACTCGTTCCGGCCATCCCGTTAATTGGTCTAAATCTTGCAGTAATTGTTCAGCATAATCGGTAATTTTGAAAAACCATTGTTTGAGCAATTTCCGCTCAACTTTAGCCCCCGATCGCCAGGACCGACCCTCATTATCTACTTGTTCATTGGCGAGTACATTTTGGTCAATGGGGTCCCAGTTAACCGCTGCTTCTTTTTGATAGGCGAGTCCGGCATTAAAAAACTGCAAAAATATCCATTGAGTCCATTTGTAATAGTCCGGGGAACAGGTGGCAACTTCTCTAGTCCAATCGAAAGCAATTCCCAGGCGTTCGAATTGTTGTTTCATCTGGGCAATATTTTGATAGGTCCATTTCGCCGGATGAATCCCGCGTTCAATGGCGGCATTTTCTGCCGGGAGTCCAAAGGCATCCCATCCCATCGGATTCAGGACGCGATACCCTTGCATCCGCTTGAGGCGGCCAATCACGTCGGTGATGGTGTAAACTCGGACATGACCCATGTGCAGGTTGCCCGAGGGATAGGGAAACATGGACAGGGCATAAAATTTAGGCCGATCGCGGGTTTCTGGGGTTTGGTATAACTGGCGTTCTGTCCAAGTTTGTTGCCACTTTTCCTCAAGGGATGCGGGATTGTAACGGGATTCCACGACAAATCTCCTACTCAATTGCTCGATCGCGTTTGCATCGATATTTTGACATACTCTTGAGGAAATTTGGAGACCCCCGGTTGCTGCTGGTGGGGTCTGAGGCAGGATGAGAACCCCGGGAGAAGCGATCGGGTGTCTGACCCTAATCCCGTAGCAACTGCCCCAAATTTTCTCAAAAAACTGGGTTGCTAACCGGACCCGCTACCCCCATTTGAGGTGACGCTTCTCATCTCCTACCCCCGCCCTTATGCTACTATTTTTACCAGGAATTTTACCGTCAGGGCGCATCTGGAAGCTGAAAATACGTCAGATGCTATATCGAAAACGCTTACAGTTGAGTCTCGATGTGGTATCGGCAGGCAACTAGATCGGCAGCAAATTACTGGCATCAACTGCCGGATGATTTGAAGAGGTCTTTAAATGGGGAAAGAACCGATGGGTCTGGTGTTAAACACTTCACCTATTTGAGAAAATCAAAGATTCATTTTTTCGGCTGTCCCTTGGGGAGGGTCTGAGAAAATTTAGGAGGATGGGAATCCGTCATTTTGCAGGGCAATTTCCATTGATTTTAAATGCCAGATCGTGCCGATGCCCCGCTTCGCGATCAAATGCATTAGGGTGCATTGGGGCAAGCACAACGGGTTAATAGGAGGATTAACGGATGACGTTCATTTTTGGGGATAATCAAGGGAATACTTTAATGGGTCCCGACAGTGATGATACTATCATTGGCGGTGATGGAAATGATTCTATTCTGGGCAATAGCGGAGAGGATATTCTCTTTGGAGGTTTAGGGGAGGATACCTTAATTGGTGGTCCTGGGGCGGATATTTTTGTCTTAGGATTTGGGGGAGATCGGATTGTTGATTTTGAAAAAGGAATCGATAGACTGGCGGTTTCTCGGGATTTAAGAACTGCACAAATTCGCCTCGAACCAATTTTTGACCGCATAGGAAATGGCAATTCCAATCCGGTGGCGATCGCGACTCAATTGGTGGTGGTACAAAATGGTAGTCGCCAGGTGATTGGCGAGGTATTCGGGTCGATTAATTTGGATGCTACGGATTTTTTAAATGAAACCCTAGACCCCCTCTCCAGTATCGTCGAGTTTACTGCCGCTAATTTTACCGTTCAAGAAGGAGTTTCCAGTGTAGAAGTGAGCTTACTTCGCAGCGGGAACCTAAGTGAGGCGGCCAGCGTGACGATTCTGCCAACGGATGGAACGGCGATCGCATCAGGGGATTACATCGCAGGTTCTCGGGTGGTTACCTTTGTCCCCGGACAATCTCAGGCAGTGGTGACTATTGCCATCAGTGATGATCAGATTGTGGAACCGTCGGAAACTTTCAATTTGAGCTTAGTCAATCCCAGCGATAATCTGGGAGTTGGGGGGCGATCGCAATCCACCATCACGGTTTTGGATAACGATATAGCACTCTCATTTGGTGAGCAAACCTTTACCCAAAATGACCAAGGTGAGGCGATCGCCACAATCACAGTCCTGCGTAGTGGGATAGTAGAAGGTACAGTCGGCGCAACCATCACCCTTTCCCCCGATATTCCCACCCCTCTCAATGAGCTCAATACCAGGCAGATTCCGCTCAATTTTGCCCCAGGAGTCACCGCACAAACTGTCACGATTCCCATCATCAATGAACTGATTGCCGCAGGTGTCGAAACCCTTAATTTAACCCTCACTTCCCCCACCGGAGGCGCAACCCTAGGCACAACGAATACAGCCACCCTCACTCTGATCGATAATACCGTCGATCCCATTAGCGTACAGTTCAATCAAACCAACTTTCAAAGCGGCGAAGAAGGTATCTCCATTGTTCCAATCACCCTAACCCGCACAGGTTCCCTCAATCGTCCTGTTACCGTAACCATTGCCCTCGCCGAGGAGAGTGCAACTGCACCAGAGGACTTCGATAATACCCCGATTTCCGTAACCTTTGCCCCTGGAGAAACCACCCAAACCGCCTCACTTCCTCTCGTCAACGACCAGAGTTTAGAATCCGATGAAACTTTGGCTCTCACTTTAGTCAATCCCAGCGGAGGCGCAACCCTCGGAACCCCAAATACCGCAACATTTACTATCATTGATAATGATGCCGCCTTGCAGTTTACTCGCCCCGATTTTAGTGCAGTCGAGGACGGAACTCCCATCCAACCCGTCCAAGTTGAGCGTATCGGGTTTACAGGAATCCCCACTGGCGTCACCATTGGATTAAGTGATAGCACTGCAACGGCCCCCTTGGATTACGACCCCACCCCAATTTCTGTAGAGTTTGCACCCGGGGAAACTGTCCAAACCGTACAACTTCCCCCAGTAGATGATAACATCCTAGAACCGGATGAAACCCTCAATCTGGCCTTACTGAATCCCACAGGTGAGGCAACCCTAAGCGAACCCAATACAGCAGTATTCACAATTGTTGATAATGATGTGCTATTGCAGTTTAGCGGGGGAAACTTTGTTATTAATGAAGATGGCGCCGCGATCGCACCTGTAACCGTCACCCGGGAAGGCCGACTGGAGAGCGCTTTTTCCGCCGCAGTCACCCTTACCGATGCCACGGCGACTGCTCCTGTTGATTACAATAATACCCCCATTCTCGTCAATTTTGCCCCCGGAGAAACCGTCCAAACCGTTGCCATTCCCATCATCAATGATACCCAGAGTGAACCCAATGAAACCCTCCAATTAACCCTCACTAATCCCAGCACAGGAGCACGAATTGGCCCGCAAAATGCAGCAACTGTGGCGATTTTAGACAATGATATTCGCGTAGAATTTAGTGCACCAACCTTCACCCTCCAAGAAGATGGAACCGAAATTCTCGCCGTCACCGTCACCCGTACTGGCGGACTCCATCTCTCTGCCGGTGCAACCCTAGTTTTAGGAGATGGGACCGCTACTGCACCCTTAGATTATGATAATACCCCAATTCCCATCACCTTTGCACCAGGAGAAACCGTGCAAACCGTCCCCATTCCGATTGTCCCTGATGCGATCGCCGAAGTTGCCGAAACCCTCAATCTGGCGTTAGTCAATCCCACCCCCGGCGTAGAAATCGGCGCACAAAGTAGTGCCAACCTCGTCATTCC
The DNA here is from genome assembly GCA_965650385.1 of uncultured Oscillatoriaceae bacterium. GTDB lineage: Bacteria > Cyanobacteriota > Cyanobacteriia > Cyanobacteriales > Laspinemataceae > Laspinema. Next base: position 17,698 of record CBFGOM010000092.1, on the reverse strand, counting down.
CCGTAGCGATCTACCTGCTGTACTCAACTTTGAAGGAGTGAGAAATTTAGACCCCGTAAGCGGATTTTATGGCGATCGCGGCATATCTTTTTCGGGCAACGCCTTGGGAATCATGAGTAACGATGCCTTAGATGCCTTGGGATTTCCTGATGAATTCGGCGGTAACTTTGCCCCTCCCCCCAGTGGTATAACTGCTCTCACTTATGGAGAAGAGGGGGCGATCGTCATGAACGTAGAAGGAGGATTTGACAATCAACTTTCCTTCTTCTATGCCTCCCCCTTCACCAGTCACACCGTCACCCTCTACGATGGATTAGGCGCATCTGGCAACATCTTGGCCTCCATTCCCTTATCCACCACTGCCGCAGGTTCCTTACCTCATGTATATGGAGAATTTGAGCAAGTAACCCTCCCCTTCGCCGGAGTCGCCCGTTCAGTCAGTTTCGGCAGTGTTCCCAATAAGCTTATCCTAGATGATATTCTCCTCGGATAATATTCCTCATGTTCGTAGTTCAGTCGTTACTACGAACATGAAAAAACAACAGAAGTTGTTACTAAAAAAAGGGGAAAGCGGCGATCGCAGACACAAAGTTTGAGACACTTGTTTTCTCAAACTTTTTGGTCTGACTCCAACAGTTTAGAATAGGGCGATCGCCAAGTGTTGTTACCCTCCTTGGGATTAATCAGGGTTGATGCAATTCAGTGAATTTCAACGTCAGGAGGCATTGTCTGCTGTAGCCGTAACTGCTAAGGTAGCTTAATGAGTTTAGGTTATTGATGATGAGTGATTGGTTATTAGTGATACCCGTCAATCCCTTTACCCAATTTCTTATTATCAAATCATCTATTGCCAACTAGAAATATTTTTGATGACTGCGATCGGGTATGCCGAGGCAAAAATAGGCAGAGGTTATGAGTTTTAGGCCGAATAATTCATAATTTTGAAATGTTTCTTAACAATTCAGCTCAAAACGGGTTAAAATGAATTCCGTTTATCGGCTGCGTTTTTCATCTTCCGTCTCCCGGAAGTTTTTTATAAAGCGTCAGGGAGTTCTGAGGGTGTTCAGACCCGTGAGGTTCAACCCGTTAGATCATGAGGCGAACTGCATCGGGAACATGAACGGACTGAATAACGAAGGGTCTCCTTGGGAAAAGACTTTGAAGCCTTTTTAGGCTGAAAGGGACGGGTGAAAGGTGAAAGGCCGGTTTGAAAATCAGGTAAAAGCGGAAATTTCGTGCAAGCAAACACAGTTTTTAATCAGACGACGGGTACAGTTTCACAGACACCAACCCAAGAGTTACCCTTTACTCTTCAGGATGTGAAGGCGGCAATTCCTGCCGAGTGTTTTGAACCCTCGATATTCAAGTCGCTGAGTTACTTTTTTCTGGATGTTGGGATTATTGCGGGACTGTATGCGATCGCATACAATCTGGATTCCTGGTTCTTTTTCCCCATTTTCTGGGTGATGCAAGGGACGATGTTTTGGGCATTATTTGTGGTGGGTCATGACTGTGGTCATGGCTCTTTTTCTAAGCTCAAATGGTTGAATAACCTAATTGGACATTTGTCTCATATTCCCATTTTAGTGCCTTACCACGGTTGGCGGATCAGTCATCGGACCCATCATGGGAACACGGGAAATTTGGACACAGACGAAAGCTGGTATCCGGTATCTGAGGAAAAATACAATCGGATGCCTTGGTATGAAAAGCTATTCCGCTTTTATTTACCCTTATTAGCCTATCCACTCTATCTGTTCAAGCGATCGCCCGATCGCCAGGGTTCCCATTTTCTCCCCAGCAGTCCCTTGTTCCGTCCCTCGGAAAAATGGGATATTGTAACCAGTTCGGTCCTGTGGGTGATGATGGTCGGATTTCTCGGGGTACTCACCTATCAATTTGGGTGGGTATTTTTGGTTAAATATTACCTCGTACCCTACATCATTTTTGTGATGTGGTTGGACTTAGTGACCTTCTTACATCATACCGAAGATGATATTCCCTGGTATCGCGGAGAGGATTGGTATTTTCTCAAAGGTGCGCTTTCCACCATCGATCGCGACTATGGATTTATCAATCCCATCCATCATAATATTGGCACTCATGTGGCGCATCATATTTTCTTAAATATGCCCCACTATCATTTAAAGACAGCAACCGAGGCGATTAAACCCCTATTAGGTGATTATTATCGCTCCTCCAGCGAACCCATTTTAAAGAGCTTTATTCGCTCTTATTTGTCTTGTCATTTCGTGCCCAATACCGGGTCTAAGGTGTACTATCAATCTCCTTGGAAGACCGAATCTAAATAACTAGAAATAGTCCCGATCCCTTGGAGTTGGGACCCTTTGCAAATGGCCCGCTTGTGCGGGCTATTTTTTTGTTCAGGATTGTAAAAACCCGTAGGCTGTTCGCGTAGCGTTCCGTAAGGAAAGCCTGCGGGTTTTTTTATTGGGTTTAGTCTAAAATTGGGGGGAAGCCTAGATGCACCTATCCTGTCAAACTAGACTAATGTAGGCGCTGTTCACTCTATATCAATTTAAAAAATCCAATTTATTTCAGGAGGCAGAGATCAATGGTTAGATTAAAAACGTGGCAATGGGTGGTTTTAGCCTTACCGATCGCAGGGATTATCAGCTTTTTGCTGGTGGCAGCCGGAACCCAAATTCATGAATGGAATCTGAACTGGATTTGGGCAGTTTTTACCCTGGTTTTAGTGGGGTGGCGGTGGTTATTAGTGCAGTGGACTCAACCGATGATGGCGGAAATGGAAGCGGCGATCGCCCAGGTGAATCAGGACATCGAAGAGTCTAAACAACAAAACACCGGACCTACTGCGGATGAAGCCACTCAAAAAGCTGAAATTGCCTTACAAAAGATATTAGAAACTTCTCGCACTGACCCGCCGATTTGGGAAGATTTACAAACCTTTGGAACGCGATGTCAAGAAGTCGTAACTGCCATTGCCTTAATTTATAATCCCCAAGTTAAATATCCCCTGCTTAATATTTACATTCCCCAAGCCTATGGACTGATTCGAGGAACGGTGGATGATATGGACCGCTGGATGCAACAACTTTCACCAGCCCTCAATCAAGTGACTGTAGGACAAGCCTTTCAAGCTTATGAAATGTATCGAAAATTGGAACCTTCCGCGCGCAAATTGTTTCAAGTTTGGAACTGGGTACAATGGTTTGTCAATCCTGCGGCAGCGGCTGCCCGAGTAGCTTCTCAGGGTTCGAGTAATCGGGCTACACAAGAATTGTTAGTAAATTTGGGACAACTGTTGCGAGAGGCGGCATTACGGAATTTGAGTCGGCAAGCGGCTACTTTGTATGGGAAGCGGACTGTATTACCTGAGACAGCTTCACAGATGTCTACTCCTGCTTTACCGAAGGCCAAAACCCAAACCCTGCGAGAGATTATCTCCCAAGCAGAACCTGTGGAAACGATCGCACAAAAACCCGTTAATATTTTGTTAGTCGGGCGCACAGGGGCGGGAAAAAGTAGTCTAATTAATACCTTGTTCGACAGCGATCGCGCCGAGGTGGATTTGTTGCCGAGTACCGACCTGATTTCTAACTATCACTGGCAAAGTGAGGGCGGGGAAACCTTGATTCTATGGGATACCCCGGGATATGAACAAGCCAAACGCGCCGATTTGCGAGAGATGGTTTTGGACTATGGCAAAACCGCTGATTTGTTATTGTTAGTCACCCCCGCGATGGATCCGGCCCTGCAAATGGATGTTGATTTTCTCAAAGAAATCAAGGCAACGGTATCGGATTTACCGGCGATCGCCGTGGTGACTCAAGTTGATCGCTTGCGTCCGATTCGGGAGTGGAATCCGCCTTATGATTGGGTTTGGGGGGATAAACCCAAAGAAAAATCCATTCGGGAAGCAACCGAGTATCGCACTGAACAATTGGGGGAATATTGCGATCGCATTTTACCCATTGTGACCCAAGACTCACAACAAGGGCGAACTGCTTGGAACGCCGATACCCTAGCGGTGGCGCTGATTGAGGCGATCGACCCGGCGAAACAACAGCGCCTCGCCCGATTTTTGCGCGATCGCGAATCCCAGATCGTGAGTGCTGCTAAAATTATTGATCGCTATACTTTCCAGATGGCAACCACCCAAGGATTGACCTCGTTACTCAAGAGTCCGGTCCTCCAGTTCATTTCCACCCTTTCCACCGGGTCCCCGACTCTCGCCTACGCCTTGGCCGAACAAATTCCCGTAGAACAGTTACCCATAGTCATTGGTAAACTACAAATGGCGTATGACTTATTTAATTTTTTGAATACGGACGCTAAACCCTATCAGTTTGATTTACTCTCCCTGTGGCCCTTGCTGCGCGAGAATCGGGGAACCAGCGATCGCAACGCTTGGGCCTTCGGTCATGCCTTAGTCGAATATTGGACCCAGAAATTAACCTTAGAACAATTGCGATCGCGTTTTGAATCCTATTTAGAGCAACAACCAATATCCTGAAGGGTGCAGGTTTTGGTCGTTACGCTGTTTAGCGGAACAAAACTCCGTCATTTGGCGGATGCCCGGGAGGAAAACTCCCGGCCATAATACAGATTAAGAGAGTCAATTATAGAGAAAGGAACTGCCCCAGTTAAACCAAATAACTGGGGTTTTTGCTTTTTATGCCCCCAGTTAAACCAAATAACTGGGGTTTTTGCTTTTTATTCAGGAGAGAGTGGCTGGATTAACAGCCCGATTTTAAATGGAATTTAAACTAAAGCCGGTTGTAATGGCATGGATTCAACGGCGTTTTGCGGTTGTCCCACTGCCGGATCTAGAGAATAGCTAACTCCTCGGTACTGAAGCGTCACCGCAGGGGGTGCAGAAATTTCCGATTCAGAATGAAGAGAATAGCTGAGTCCGCGATATTTGGCTTGGAGGGGAGATTGGGTAGCAGGTACAGAGGCAGAAGTAGAGGTTTGATAGGAGATACCGCGATAGGATAAGTGCATTAGTTTTCGTGGGGGTGAATGGGTTGTTGCTTCTATGGTGCGCCAGGGGGATGGGGAGTAGTGTGATATCCCTCTCACTTTTAAGTATTTTTGATCGCTGCGAGTCTGGGGATCAATCACTTGTAGCGACGATCTCCATCACAGGCATCCCACAAACCCTTAACCGTTAAGGGATAGGGCTGAACTTAACCCCATAACGCCAATAAAAAACCCCCAAATTTTTGGGGGTTCGCCATGCACATTTCTCAATCTCTATTAATCCTACTGTTCACCCTTGAGAAAGAAATCCGCCAAAGTGCGGATTTATAGGGGTTAAATGTACCTATTTTTGGAAAAATTTCTCCTAAATTTCTTCATCATGAGGGTTGGCAAAACCCATCACTCGGCTCAAATTTTTCAGACTCCTCCGGTTCAAACCGCCTGATTCAGATCGAGGTTCGCTACAATCACAGGAGCAGTTTCCCCAGTCTTATGGGGGAACTGGAGTCCAATAGCATCCTCCTCGAATCGTCAAAAACTTATGAATCCTCAAGAACGCCAAAAATTACAGCGCCAATTGGAAGATTTAGAGGCGCAAATCCACCAACCGCAACCCTTGCCGACCTCGACCCCGGACGCCCCCTCCTTAAAATCGGTCTACCAGCAGTTAACCCTTTGGTATCAAGGCTTACCCGATGGGGGGAAAGTGGTGGCGATCGCCGTGGGGGGAGTCTTTGCCTTATCTGCGGTGAGTACCGTCTTAAACTTGGTTCGCCTAGCCTTTACCTTAGCCGCCGTTGGAGTGTTAGGGTTTGTGGGATATAAATTATTTTTAGCGTCCAAATCCTCCAACCCAAATCCATAAATCAGAGTGACTGGGAAATCTAAAGACCCGAAGCGAACTACACCCAAGGTCCAATCGACTAAAAAAAGCAAACACCCGACTCAGGGGAAAATCCACCCCGTACCCCTATTCCCCCGGCGGTTGGCTGCAAGTACGGCAGAACTGGCGCTGATTGCTGTTAGCGCCTTAGTTCCCCTGTCTTTGGGATGGCACGCCACGCGGTATCTGAATGTGCAACCTGTCCCCCTGAATCCGGTTTTGGTCACCCTGGAACGGGCGATCGCCCGGACCCTAGCCCTACCCCCGACTTGTAACAACCCCCGAAGACAACGCTGCACCCGTCTGGTCCCGCCCCTCGTTAATTTCCTTTGGACAATTGGCCCGATCGCAGCCTTAAGCGTCAGTATTTGGCAATTATATCTACTCGGACTCACGGGTCAGACTTTACCGAAGCGCTGGTTGCGCCTCCAGGTGGTGACGGATTCGGGAAACGCGCCTGGTTTGGGGCGTGCACTGTTGCGAGAGGCCGTAGGCCGCTGGGGAGTGACCCTCACCAGTGCCTATCTGATCTGGCTGATCAGCGGCGCTGTACCGGACTTAGTAATCTTGGGAGTAACAACGGCCTTGATAGTGGCCTTGGATGGACTCTGGAGTTACTTTGATCCCAAGTCCCGCACCCTGCACGATCGCCTCGCTGGAACGTGGGTCCGCAGTAGCCGACACAGCGTTTCGGGACCTAGTAGAAAAATGAACAGCAGCAACTCAAAACCGGTGGGGATTCAGTTAGAGGCAGGCGGACCCCTGGAACGGATGCCAGACTCAAAACCCTTGTTCGATCAGCGGTGGAATAGGATTCACCTTCCTAGTAGCGCCAAAAAAGCCCTGGCATTCGCTGTGGGTTTGGGTGCAATTTTGGGGACCTTCGTCACGACTCAACTTTATATCCAATCTCAAGAAAATGCTCGGACTCAGGCGGCGCGAGACCAGGAAAAGTTTCTCACTTGGGTCCGAGAATTTGCACCAAATCAGCGTCAAGGTGCGATTCTGGGATTAGCGAGTTTTGAGAATCCCGAGGCACAGTATCAGATTTTAGCGGATATGCTGGCCTTGGAAACCGATGCGGCTCAACTGGATGTTCTCCAGCAAGCTTTAGTCAGCAGTGGCGAGCGATCGCTCCCCTATTTGCAAAAATTAAATCAATCCATTCGTACAGACCTGGATGCCCTGCGTTACAGCACCAATGAGGAGCAGTTGGAAGTCGTGCAACTGCGACTGCAAGCCACCCAACGGGCGATCGCTAAACTCCTCCAACTTTATAGCACGCAGTTCGACGAGCTCGACCTCAGCCGCACTCATTTGGGCCAAGTCACCACAGAAGCGGCCCCTTTCACTTTGGTGTTAGAAAAAACTGACTTATCTGGGATTCGATTTCGGGGGGCTCTTTTAAACCATGCCAGTTTTAAAAGTAGTCAATTTTCCAGTCCCGGACCCGATCGCCGTTTCGGAAGCGTGGATGACCAAAAAGCCGACTTCACCGCCAGCGTCCTCACGGATGGTGATTTGACTGGGGCATTTTTGAGTCATGTTATCCTCGCCTATAGCAATCTCAGTCGCGCCAAATTGGATCGGGCGAACCTCTCTCATGCGCAACTCACTGGGGCCAACCTTAGCAGTGCCCAGGCGATCGGCGCAGATTTGCGAGAGGCGGACCTCACCAATGCGACCCTGGTGGGTGCACAGTTAGGAGAAGCGAACTTAACCGGGATTCTCGCCATTGGTGCGCGCTTCCCCCGGGTGGTGGCAACCGGCGCAACCCTGGCAAAGGCGAATTTAACGCGATCGGACTGGCAGGGGGCGGATTTGAGTCGGGGGAATTTCACCCAGTCTAATCTTCAAAATGCTAACTTGAGCGAAACGAGATTGGCCGGTGCAAATTTGAGTTTTGCTCAATTACAAAATGCCACCTTCCACCAAACTGATCTCACCTCGGTCAATTTTCAAGGGGCGAATGTAGAAGGGGCGGATTTTCAAGGGGCGGTGTTTTTCAAACCCCATAGCCAAAATGGCGATCGCCTCCTGGAATCCACTGACCCCACTACATCGGGATTTTTGCGAGGGGTTGATTTTAGCAAAGCGCGAAATTTAGATAATAAACAAATTGTTTATATCTGCGCTCAAGGGGGGATTTATCCTCTGTGTTCCCAACCTTAAGGGTTGTTTCTTCCCAGGGCCTCTGTTCCGAATACAAGAGCCAAAACTGGCTTGGGGGTTGAAATATGGAAAGTATTGAACTCGCTTAATCGGAGTTCTCTCTTGATTCAGACCCTTGAATTCTCTGGGTTTTGCCCTTCCCGCAGGGATAGGGAAACAGACTTCTGATGGTCCATCGATTCAACTTAAGCTAGAATCGACGGAACATTGGAAGTATTTGTTTTTAGTGGGATAGAGGAGTAGGGAAATGGAACGTTTGAAAAAAATTGGATCGACTTTGGGTGCTTTGATGTTAGGGACTGGGGCGATCGCCAGCAGTTTAGCCTTGTGGAGTCAACCGGCATCGGCTCAAGCGGCTTATGGGAGTTATATTGGGGTTGGTGGATCCGCTGGAATTAGCGAACTCGATGGCGATCGGGAAAACGCTTTCTTATTAGCAGCTCGCTATAAACTTCTCCCAGTGCCGATTTCATTACGCGCTCAGGCATTTTTTAGCGGAGATGGGACTGCAGTGGTCCCCACCATTTCCTACGACTATCCCCTCACCTGGCAAACCGATATTTATTTGGGTGCAGGGGCGGCCCTCACTACCGGGGATACCCCCGTGGGTCAAAAAGTCAGCTTTGCCATTCAACCCGGGGTAGATTTCGCAGTTCCTAATACCCGATTTATCGTGTTTGGGAATGCGGTGATTGCCCTAGATGCTTATGACGATGAAAGCAAACCGGCTGTCTCTGTCCAAGGCGGCGTCGGGTTACGATTTTAAGCCCAGGAGATCCGGTGCAGTGTTTAGAGAGGTTTTAGGCAGGTTTCTAAATACTGCACCAGATTTACCGCAAAGGTCCGATCCGGTCTGGGGGCCAGTATATTTTATATGCCTTGCCGATGATGTGATTTCTCGGGAGATAGCCCCAAACGTGAGAATCAAAACTATTGTTGCGATTGTCTCCTAACACAAAATAACTATCTGCCGGGACCACCTGGGATTCTAAATTATACTGGGCCGGACCTTCAACATAGTCCTCAGAAAGCGGAGCATTATTGATATAAATAATCCCATCCTTGAGCCGGAGTACATCTAAAGGCATCCCGATGGTGCGTTTGATAAATAAATCGCCCGCTTTCGGATCAAGAGTTTTCGCAAATTCGGGAGCACGGAAGACAATCAAATCGCCCTTTTGCGGAGGACGTCCCCGAGCTTTGAGCGCGAGGATTTGGTCTCCAGAACGGAGCGTGGGAACCATTGAATCACTGGGAATTGTGAACCGTTGTACAAAATCATGTTCGACCCAAGCGGGAATCAAAATCCCTGTGAGCTTGAAGGCGACAATTAAAATGACAATCATCACAATCGGGTCCTGGGAATGGAGGGCCGATCGCGGACAGGAAAAATAAGCATGGTAACAGGCGATCGCATACAGCAAAGGCGGAACCAGCAACCATCCCGGATGAAATCGGGCAATATTAGAGGCGACAATTAGGCTAATCATCAAGACTGCACCTAGCCCGAAGTTTTTTAAATATACATGGCCCAGTCCGGGTAACAATTGAGATAAAAATACCGCAACCCAAGGATTATTTTTATTTCTTTTATTTTTAAGCACCCGTTCCAATCGTAAAAAGGAGAGGGTTTTAAAACATCGATGAGCATCGATAATATTGACCAAATAAATGCCCAAAATGGGCAATACTAATCCCAAACTGGTTAGGGTATTTCCTTCAGGACTAAAGAAGGCGGTGACAGCCATTGTAATTAAAAGGGCTTCAATTACAATAATTGCCAACCCTCGAAAAATTTTTCCCGCATAAATCTGTCCGAACCCAGGGAACAGGGCGGATAAATTAACGGCTAACCACGGGTCTTTTTCGACTTTGGCAGGACGCGATCGCCTCCGTTGTATCCGAGCACTGGAGGAGGACCGAGGGGTGACTCGGGACAATCCCCCTACAAAAGCATCTGTTTTGTCTTTATTTTGTGGTTTGCGCCGCCGGGTAGCACCGTTTCGCACATGAGTTCCATTGCCGAGGGCAAATTCTTCACTCCAAATGACCGAGCGATCGCGATTTTTGCCCAAAATCCGGACCCGCGCGATCGCCGGAATTTTCAGCTTGCTCAACAGTTCCCGAATGGTAGAAACGCATCGTTGCCGATGTTTGGGAGTTGGCGCATGAACACTCACGGACAATAAACCTTGATGCAAGCGCACCTGTGCTCTCATGCCGTGGGGGGTTAAACAGTCATCGATTAAGGCAGCGATCGCCCGCTGATCGCCTTGTTTCGCTTGTGCTTTAAGTTGTGATGGTGTCATGATGCTATTCCCCAAGATTCGATACAGCACCAATCACCGCACCCCTCAACCCGCGATCCGTTGAGCGTTTGTTGGTCTGGTATATTGCCCTGATTTAGGCGATTAGAGGTTTTGAAAAAGTCTGGATTGATCCCCCCAACCCCCCTTAAGAAGGGGGGCTTTTGAGCGTTCTGCAAGACGTCTTTGGTTAACCCTTCACCCTGAATCCTAAATTGCATCTGTAGTCGGTCCTTCATGCGCTTCTTTCATTCAGTTTAGCGTCGGCGATGAACAAGGGTCGCATTCGCCTGATCCACCGGGACAACTAACATTTCGCTAATATTCACATGGGGGGGTCGAGTGACAGAAAAAAGCACTAAATCTGCAATATCCTCCCCAGTAAGGGGCGTTAAATCTTGATATACCTTGTCGGCGCGATCGCGATCGCCATGAAAGCGCACCAGACTAAATTCTGTTTCTACTAAACCCGGTTCTATTTCCGTCACTCGCACGGGAGTCCCGATTAAATCTTGCTTCAAACCGTCTGAAATCGCCCGGACTGCCGCTTTTGAGGCACAGTACACATTCCCCCCCGGATAGGCCACCCGACCGGCGATCGAGCCGATATTCACCACATGACCCGCTTGCCGTTCCACCATCCCGGGTACTACCACGCGAGTCACATAGAGCAATCCCTTAACATTGGTATCCAGCATTTCCTCCCAGTCATCAATATTGCCTTCATGGAGTTTGGATAATCCCCGACTCAAACCGGCATTATTGACTAAAATATCAATCTGATTCCAAGGGTCTGGAAGATTGGACAAGGTAGCATCAACCGCTTGGCGATCGCAGACATCCAACCCCAAAATATGAGTCTGAATCTGATACTGTTGCGCCAGTTGAGTGCCTAATTCCTGCACCCGTTCCAAACGCCGCGCCGCTAAAATCAAATCTGCACCCGCCTGGGCCAACAATTGGGCGCAAGCGGCCCCAATCCCGCTACTTGCACCCGTAATCAACACAATTTTACCCTTGAGCGACACCATAATTCTTGCTATCAACGGTTATCAATCACCTGTTTAAAGGTATCAGAGAAATGGCGAGGCGGTACACCGACCATCAACGCCGAATCATTTTTTAAGTGAATTTCCACATCACGTCTGCGCGTGGAAAATGTACCCGCTTCAGGTAACAACCGAGGGGTGAGAAAATGCACCTGTTGATTAGCAGAACCGCGCCACCCTTGGTTATCGTTGAGTTCGGAGATATAAAGTCCATCAATTAACACATCAATTTGCGATAATACTCGGGCGATCGCTGGGTCAGACTTGGCCTGTAATTGTTCTAACGTAAACCCGGTATAGCAGATAATCGAACAATCCACCCCGGCCAAACGTGCAAATAATTCACTGAGTGCCTGCGCTTGTAACATCGGTTCTCCCCCAGAAACCGTTAATCCTTCTGTTCCCGGGACCGATAAAATCGTTTCCGCCAACCGTTCTGGTTCCACCCAAGTTCCTGATACCTGGGGAATCCAATCCGGAGAGATACAACCGGAACAGTTAAAACAACAGCCTTGCACCCAAATTGCAAACCGCTGACCCGGACCAAGAGTGCGGGTGATGGGACAAAGTTCGGCTAAGTTCAGTAAGGTCATAGGGTTAAGGGTGGGAATAGGGTCCATTGTCAAGATGTGTCAATTTCCCGTATTTTTGGGATGGAACTGAACGGGAAAAAATCATGGCAATTTATTTAGATTCAGCGATCGCCGCCGAAGCAGAACTGGCCCAAAAAATGGGCTGGGTGAAAGGCATCACCACCAATCCAACGTTATTGGCAACCAGTGAGTTATCTCCCGAGGAGACTTTGAAAACATTGGTTACCCTCACATCTGGGCCATTATTTTATCAGCTTACCGCATCAGATTTTGAGGGGATGGTCAAAGAAGGCCAAAAAGCGCGGGATATTATCGGCGATCGCACTATTTTAAAAGTTCCGGCTACACCTATTGGGTTTGAAGTCGTCGCGCATCTATCTCCAGACATACCTTGTTCCGTCACTGCTATTTATAGTGCCGCCCAAGCCGCCGTCGCTAAGGAAGCGGGGGCAAAAATGGCGATCGCCTATGTCAATCGCGCTACCCGATTATTAGGGGATGGCATTGCCTTAGTGCGATCGATGGCTGATATTTTAAAAGGCAGCGATGTAGAAATTCTCGCCGCTAGTATTAAATCCCCAGAAGAAGCCGCCGCCTCCTTACAAGCCGGGGCGCATCACTTAACATTACCCCTCGCCATGTTGAGAGCCATTTCCTCCCATGAACTCTCGCAACAAACCGTAGAAGAATTCAATCACAAAGGCATCGGTTTAAATTTGTCCTAACAGACAAAAAATTGGTTTATAATCATAGGATTGCCCAAGCTTTGCCAACGCACTCCTATTTTCAATATCAGGGATATCCGCAATTAAACCCAATCATGACCCGAACTGCTCATGACCAATTTGCTAAACAATATTTAGAGGAATTATTAGCCTATCTGGAACAAGTACAAACCAGTCGGGATGTTCCCAGCGAAGTGCGACAAATCGATGTCTATTTCGTTCCGGCTACCACTCCCTCTACTGCACCAGAAACCCTGGGAATTTTGGGACAAATGGCAGCTACAACCGGCTTGTTTGAAGTCTTTAGAAACCCACCCACCCCCGTCGAGATTAGAACCTGTAAACTCAAACTCTACTCCCTACAAGGGGACCTCTTGCGGCAAGCGCGACGAGAGAAGAACTCCCTGGATGAATCCGACTTACCGCGACTCTGGGTGTTGTCCCCCTCCTGTTCCGAAAGACTGGTGAACGGATTTGGTGCACAACTGGATCAGTCAGGAAATTGGATACCGGGCATTTATTTTATGCCAGAATTTGAGAAGACCGCACTGGTGGCGATCGACCAACTTCCCGCCAACCTCAATACCCTATGGTTGCGAGTCTTAGGAAGAGGGGCCACCCAACAACAAGCCGTGAATGAGTTACTCTCGCTACCCCAGGGACATCCATTTCGGCGCAATCTGTTAGAAATTCTTTCAAACTGGCGCATCAACGTACAACTCAGGCAAAATCAAGATGAAGAAAATCGGGAGTTAATTATGAACTTATCCCCAGCTTATTTAGAGTGGCGAGAAGCCACCTTACAGGAAGGGATCCAACAACACCGGAAGAAAACAGTTGAAAATATTTTCCGGTTTAGATTTGGTTCGATTGATGAAGAACTGACTTCCATTATTGAGGCATCATTGCAGATATCCGATGAAGAATTAACTCCGTTGTTATTAACCCTTTCTCGGGAAGAATTACTGCAACGCTTTAGCCGCGCATAGTCATTTTTAGTTGAGTGGCAAACTTATGCCACTCAATATCAAGTTTCAAAAAATTTACCCCAAATCAACCTCGCCTCTGTTTTAATCCGGATGATTAATCCATAACCGTCCGTCTCATCGCTTTAATCTGTCCCCGCTTTGTTTTGCTATCGAGGCGTTTGCGCTGAGAACTGCGTGTGGGTTTGCTTTTAAAGCGTTTTCTAGGCACAGCAACCGCACTTTTAATCAGTTCTTGTAAGCGCATCAAGGCTTCATGGCGGTTTTCTAACTGACTGCGAGATTCTTGGGCTTTGATAATAATGATACCCTCTTGGGTAATCCGATGATCGCTGAGAGTCAATAGGCGATTTTTATAGCGTTCTGGTAGGGAGGATGCTTTGATATCAAAACGCAAATGAATCGCGGTTGCTACCTTATTGACATTTTGCCCCCCTGCCCCTTGAGAACGAACCGCACTAATTTGAATTTCGTTTTCTAGGATACTGACGGTGTTGGAAATTTGGAGCATAATTTAAGAATAAAATGAGAATTTCTCCGGGTTGGTTCAGCAAGTTTTTAGACACTTGACAGCCGCGAACAATTCTATTATAAACCATCGGGGAATCGGCGAGTTGGGGGAGATGCCTTATAAAAATAGCCCATGACTCAAGACAAATCTCCACCCTACCTTAATACTTGTAGTAAAATGATTCATTAATTGAAACATTCATAACCCAAATATTCATCAATTCATCATGACTAAATCACTTGAAGGCAAAGTTGCAGTTGTGACCGGGGCAACCCGGGGCCTGGGCAAAGGTATCGCCATTGGATTGGGGGAAGCGGGGGCGACGGTGTATATCACCGGGCGGAGTCTGGATTCGACGAGGGGAGGGGGGGAACTTTCCGGGAGTCTGAAAGAGACGGAAGCGGCAGTAGAAGCGGCGGGCGGGCTATGTATTCCGGTGCAGGTGGACCACAGTGATGATGATCAAGTGCGATCGCTGTTTGACCGGATTCAATCGGAGTTCGGACAGCTTGACCTGTTGGTAAATAATGTATATGCTGGGGTGCAAACCTTGATGAATAGTCAGGGTCGCCCATTCTGGGAGAGTGAACCGAGTTTTTGGGATGCTTGTAACAATGTGGGTCTGCGCAGTCACTATGTGACCAGTGTTTTGGCAGCCCGCATGATGACCCCGCGTCAGCAGGGGCTAATTTGTACGATTTCGTCTTGGGGAGGGCTATCTTATATTTTTGGAGTGCCTTATGGGGTGGGGAAATCCGGTTGCGATCGCCTCGCGGCAGATATGGCAGTGGAACTCAAACCCTATAATGTTACCTCCCTCTCGATTTGGCCGGGGATTGTGGGAACGGAACTCATGTCCAGTATGGTGGATCAAATGGCTGCAAGTGAGACGGACGATCGCCAATTGTCAGGGTTCCAAGAACGGTACAACTGGGAAACCCCCCTCCTCACCGGACGGGCGATCGCTGCCTTAGCTGCGGATCCCACGGTAATGCAGCATACCGGACGGGTGCAGATTGTGGCAGAAGTGGCGCAACGGTATGGACTGGTAGATGAAGATGGCACCTCCCCAGTGTCCTTGCGGTCCCTGCGCTTTGTCCTGCCCTTTGCAGTGCCTCAATTGAGACCTTATGCCGGACTGGTTCCCAATCTTAACCTGCCTTGGTCTTTGATGCTGCTGAGTCGGTTGGGTGCACCGCGTCTGGGTTGAAAGGGGATTTTCTCTCAAAAGGTGACAATGATTTTTTCCTGCGATCGCTCATGTTGCTGTTGAGCAATTCTTAATTCCTGATCCAGTTCAGATAAATTGGTCTGAATCCTCTGAATTATGGCTTGAATTTTCGGCTGATTGACCGGCAATTTTTGCCCTAATTCTACATCAGTTTGATAATGAGTTTTTAAATGGGTAATTAATTCATGGGTTTGGTGTTGATAGCGATTAAAATCAGTAATGGCTTGGGATAATTCTTCTTGAGCATTCTGGTAGGCTGACTGTTGTTCTTCTAATTCGGCTAACAACGGCAGCAACGCGCTTCCTAAGCGTTGTCGTTCGGTCTCGGTTAAGGTAATCAGTTCGGCGGTTTGTTTTTGGGTCCGGGTTTGTAATGTAGAACGGCGCAGTTTTAGTCTTTCTAATTCTTGGGAAATGTTGTGATTAAATCCTTGGATCGCAGTAATTTCGGCCTCAATTTCTGATTGTTGACGTTTGAGGGTTTCTAGCTGATTGCGGTCCTGTTCAAGGGCAGTTTTTCGGTTAGAAATGTCCCGGCGTAACTGTTCTAAATTTGTGGTGGCGAGTTCCTGTTCAATCGCTGTAAGTTCTGCCCGAGTCTGTTTTAACTCTTGTAAAGTTTCCGCTGCTTGACGGAGTTCTAATTCGCGATGAAATAGGATCTCAGAGGCTGATACAAGTTCGGCTTTTTCCGTAGTAATGTGCTGAATTTGCGCAGTGCGATCGCGGATTTTCTCGGCTAATGCGGGAGGGGTGGTGAGTAGAGGTAACCACGGGTTTAAAATCGCCAGTTGAGTTTGTAGGGTTTGACTCAGGGCGATCGCCAAGGATTCTAAGGTATCCGGATCCTCTGTCCCCAGCGATCGCAGCAACTCTGGGGGAAAAATGGCCTCCCAGAGTTCCATTCCCTGTTGTACAAATTCAAACGGAAGGCTGACTGTTTCAAATTGATGAAGAGACGATAAAAAATTCGTCTCTCCATCTTCAGAATCTAAACCTAAATTCTGAATTTTCTCTAATAAATTGGCGATTTTATTGAACTGCTGTTCTAGGTTTTTTGGGCTGGTCATGTCCTGGATCGGGTAAATTCCTTTTTCCAGAATACCGAACAACCGAAACAATGGAGTGAACGGAGGATTAAAAAGGTGGTTCTAGCGGCGATTCACTTCAGCTTTGGAATGGTCTAGGGTCGTCACATTGGCTGCTGTTGTGCGCTCAAGATTTTCTTGTTCCCACTGGATTAGATCTTGCAGGGCTTTCCAAGAGGGGGTAAAGGCTGGACTAGCCAAAGAACAAGATTTCCAGGTGGCTTGAACGGGAACGTTGAGTTGCTGGCAAGCCCCACCCCGTCTTCCTTCCGGCTCATAGTACCGACAATTTCGACAGCAAGAAGTTAAAGAATTTAAGGGGTTCATAGCAATGTTTTCTTTAAAGGTATGCTAAGGATTTAACCCCGCTTTCTGTGCAGTTACTGCGTGAATTTATACCGTTTTAACCCGAATTTTATTAAAAAATGTAACAATTTTCTTTGAGTCCCTACTATCATGATAAGACTTAACACCAACTAAAATGTAATCCAAGATACGAATCAAGACATTCTTTCCCGGTGAAATCTGTTCAAGGGTTATCCCTGATTTCCAGTTGGGGACCGCTAATCTAGGGTTCCTGAACTTAGATGAGTCACCGAAGCGCGATCGCTTCTTGCGCGAAAGTGATTGTGGTACTCTATAAACTACCCCTATCATCAGGGGCCTCCATTGCATCGGCTGCCTTGCCGCAGGACCTCCCCCAACCCCTTAATCTTGCAACTTGTGTATGAAAATCCTTCATGGCACCTGGATCCCAGACAACACCAGCGAGTTCATTCGTGAGGGTCAATTTTATCTCTGGGTTGAAACGATTCCTAAACCCAGCCGCCAAAAGCCTAGTTTACGCCATCCCGCCCATTTAGAAAAAACGGAGTTATCTGAATTTTTGCGCTCTCATTTGGGAATTCCTGAACTCCGTGAAAATGGGATTAAAAAACGGATTTCATCTCAATATTTTATTCTCCCCACCACGGGGAATAAACCTTTACCTTCGGTAGAACTGTTTCGCTACCTCGAAGATGAACCTCCCGAAACTTGGGAATTTCATCCTTGGGAGATTGATTGTTATCATGTGGAAGATATTATCAAGTCTGACACGGTGAAATCGATAACAAAAACTTTAAATGATTTGCACTTTATCGCCTTTAATAATTTAGCAGAGGTTCAGTTTGGTGCTGATTTAATG